>CAMYNC010000001.1 GCA_947259685.1 uncultured Desulfuromonadales bacterium
GCCTCGCGCGGCTGTTATTGGCAGAACTGCCTGTTTTGTCCTGAGGCGGCGGCACCGGTGCATCCCTATCAAAGCTCCGCCGCCAGCGGTTTTCCAGATCAGTTACTGCAGTTAGCCCGGCAGTATCGGGTGCGACATTTTCACCTGACCGTCAACGCCATTCCGGTCAATCTCTTGCGTCGTCTGGCAGCCCAGCGAATTGCTTTACAGGATATTCACTGGTTTGGCTTCGTCCGCTTCGAGAAGGCCCTGGAGGATGCAGAATTCGTCCAGCAGCTGGCCGAGGGTGGCTGCCAACTGCTGCAACTGGGTTTGGAGAGCGGTTCGCAGCAGGTGCTGGATAAGCTCGGCAAGGGAATTCAGCTGGAATCGGCGGCGAAGATCCTGCAGAACCTGCAGGCGGCCGGAATTACCAGCTTCATCTATATCATGCTCGGTACACCGGGAGAGACCGAAGCCGATGCCGAATTGACCCTGGCGTTTCTCGAACAGCACGCCGAACGAATCGGCTTTCTCAACCTGTCGATCATGAATCTGCCCCGCAGCTCCGGCTTGCTCGACAACCCTCAACAGTACGGTATCGCCAGTTCCCGGCTGCAGGATCAGGACGGCTCGCTCGGCCTTTATCATAATTTTCAACCGAGCAGCGGTTGGGACCGGGCCGCCGCCAGGCGTTTCCTCGATAAGCGTTTGCTCAGCTCACCAGCGATTCGCAAGATCGTCAAGCGGACTCCACCGATCTTTACCTCAAATCATGCCTATTTCTTTTCCGGTAAGGGTTGAAGAGTAATTAATTTTTCGTCGAGGTTGATCTTTGCCCCCTGGCTGCTAAACATGAAACATTCATGGCAGTAAATAAAGGGAGGAATCAATGCTGACGCAAGACGATATTATCTATTTCGTCATCACTGACCGTTTTTGTAACGGCAATCCCCGCAACTATCAGTTGGTCGATCCAGAAAACCCGCGCGCCTTTCATGGCGGCGATTTTGCCGGACTGCGCGCGAAAATTCCTTATTTCAAACAGCTCGGCGTGACTGCCGTCTGGCTGACGCCGGTTTATCTGAATATTGGCGATTTTTTCGACAGTGCCGGTTACCACGGCTACTGGGCGATCGACTTCGAACGGATCGACCCGCACCTGTACAGCGAGCTGCCAGGCTGGGAAACAGGTAGTAAGGCCTATCTGAAGGATCTAGTCGGTGATTTCCATGCTGCCGGGCTGAAGGTGATTCTCGATATGGTGGTCAATCATACCGGCTACCATTCGCCCGATTATCAGGCCTATCCGGATAAAAAGCTGCGCTTTCCGGAGCACTTCAACCCCGAGGACAGTGGCGCCGATGAGACCCGCGCCTGGCTGGCCGGGCTGCCCGATTTGGATCATGCGCAGCCGGAAGTGGCTGATTATTTTGTGCAGAATATTCTCGACTGGATCGAACAGACCGGCATCGATGCCATCCGCATGGATACGGTAAAACATGTCGCCGACGGGTTCTGGTATCTGTTCAAAGCACAGGTCAAAACCAGTCATCCGCAGGTGACCCTGCTCGGCGAAGTGTTGAACTACGACCCAGAGTCTGTCGGCCGCTATCAGCGGCAGCATGACTTTGACAGCCTGTTCGACTTCCCGCTCTGCGGGCAACTGAAGGGCTGCCTGATCTGGGATCAGCCGATGACCAAACTGGCGCGGCCGCGGCTGCATAGTGCTGAAGCCAAGGGGATTCTCGATCGGGACAAGCCTTACAACAATGCCAACCGGCTGGTGACGCTGCTCGATAACCATGATCTGGAGCGGCGGATCTGCAGTGAAATCCTCGACCGGGTGGCTGGCGACCGCGAGCAGGCGGCGCAAATTCTCAAGCTCTGCCTCAGTTTCCTGTTTACCACCCGCGGCATTCCGCAGATCTATTATGGCACCGAAGTCGGCCTGGAGGGTTGGGGTGATCCTGATACGCGTCGCGATATGCCTTGGGCGCTGATTGGCGCTGATCATCAGCCGAAAGCCGGGGAGGGCTTCGCCGGGCAGATTTACCAGCACCTGCAGCAATTGATCCGTCTGCGCAAGGCCAACCCGGCGCTTCGCTACGGCACGCTCTATACTCTCTATGTCGATCAGTTTCTTTACGCTTACTTGCGGGAGTATCGCGGCGCGCTGGTGCTGGTGGCGATCAACAACGGACGAGCACCGATGCCAGCCGCCATCAAGCTGCAGATAGCCGCCAACAGCAACCTGCCGCCGCGGATCAAGCGGTTGTTAGCGGATGGTGTGCTGCTAAAGAGCCAGTTTGATGACTGTCCCGATCTCCCAATGTCAGCCGGCAAGCTGAGATTGACCTTGCCGGGAAAAACCGCGGGCATCTACTGCTTGTAGCCGCTGCAAAAAAAGCATCCGGCTACAAGCCGGAGGATTAAGCCCTCTCGCGCTGAGACTAGTCCAGCAGGCTAAGCGGTGTAACTAACGCATCACCTTGCCGACCATGTCGAGGATGTCGTCCAGCGAATTTCCGTCGCCGTCCAGGTCGAGCATTGATGCCAGGCCTCCTCCGGGAGATGCGCTGCCCTTGGCTTTGCCGCCAAACAGGCTTCCCAGCAGGCTTCCCAGCAGGCCGCCGAGCCCACCGCCTGCCCTGGAGGGCTGAGCCGCGGCCTCGGCGCCCCGCTGTTTCGACAAATAGCCGGTGACCAGCATCGCCAGCATCGGCAGCATTTTCTTGAGCAGAGACGGATCAAGGCCCGACTGCGAAGCCGCATTTTGCGCGACTGCGCGGCTGACGTCCTTGGAGCCGAAGATCTGTCCGAGTACGTCGTTGCCGCGATTCACGCTGGTCGGCTGTGGCGCCAGCACGTCGTCGAGCAAACCGCCGCCGCCGAGTTGCTCGAACAGACCGCCGAGCCCTTCAATCCCTGTGGGTTGTGCCTGCGCCTGCTTTTTGAATCCGCCGAGGATTGCTGGGGCGAGCGCTGCGGCGCCACTCGCCGCCTGGCTTTCGCTGACGCCCAGTTCCTGCGCTATCGACTGGAGGCCGCCCATCTGGGCGAGGATGTCGGTGATCTGCATATCTGACTCCTTAAGTATTGGTGGCTGCGCCTGATCAGTCCAGAAGCTCCTGGGGCACATTGCCGCCGTTGGCGGCGATCTGCGCGAGGACGGTTTTGTGCAGCCAAACGTTCATCTTTGCCGAATCCCCCATCAACTCCGCCGGGCAGTTCAGTTCCGCGGCCAGCTCTTTGCGCGCGCCATAGCTGCTGTCGATATCGAGGAGCTTCAGCAGGTCAACGATGGAGGTTCGCCAGTTCAGCTTCTGCGGGTTCGCCGCCGCGCGCTGCTCCAGTTGGGCGACAACATCGACGAGGCTGACCGGGCTTGGCGGCGGTGGCGTCGGAGCTGCACCCGGACTCTCGGTCGCGGTGGTAGGTGGAGGGGCGGCGTTCGCGCTGCCGATACCGAGTTTCTCGAGAATGCTACTGAAAAATCCCATGGTGTTCTCCTTGTCTGGTTGCGTAATGGCACCACCCGGCCGGATTGCGGGGACAGGGTACCTTCCGCTTTCAGCATAGTACCGACAGCTAAGACCTCGTGGACTAATGTGTTAATAAAAAATGGGCGATAAACAAGTGCCTAAGAAGTATTGTTGATTTTATCCTTACTTTTCCTCTTGTCAATCATAAGGGAAAGTCGTTTCCTCCGTAAGGGTCTGAAATTATTTGTTATTGTTCTTGGATTCTGTCCTGATTTTTTAATTAGCGAAAGTAGGTACCCGCAGGGATCACTGCTATTTGATGATGATCTCCTTATCATCATCGTCTTTGTCGCGGCGGAACAGGTCAGGCAGCTCGAAACCGAAATATTTCAGGCACATCAATAGGGTGGCCACTGCCGCGGCTTCATCCAGGTTGCCGATCAGTGGAATATTGTCAGGGATGATTTCAAAAAAACCTGCACCCGGATTAAACAGGTAGATCAGGCAGAACAGGCCGAGAAAAAAAATTCCGAATTTTTTCATAGTCTCCTCGCTGTCTTTTTATTAGGAATTCAGGAGCCTTACAGCTCATCGATATTCAGTCCCATCTCTTTTGCCCGGCGTCTCCACAACTGTCGGGCCAGTTGCTGCATATCTACTGCCTGGTCTTCCTCATCGACTATCTCCAACCCGAGCAGGGTTTCCAGCAGATCCTCCAGAGTCAGTAGGCCTTTCAGTCCACCATATTCATCGACCACCAGCATGATGTGCGCCCTCAGGCGCATGAATTCGTCAAACGCCTGGGAGAGTGACATGCCCGCCAGCAACGCTGGCAGGGGGCGGCAGTAGGTTTTTAACAAACTGTCACCATTGTCGCGGGCTTGGGCCAACAGCAGGTCGCTGCGCAGGACAAAGCCGCGGACCTGATCCTGATTTTCGGCATAGATCGGAATCCGCGAAAATCGCATCTGTTCGTACTTGCCAAAGAATTCCGCGACCGACAACTCCTCGGGCAGCGAAAAGACCACCGTGCGCGGGGTCATCGCGGTGTCGATGGATGTCTTGCGCAAGCGTAGCAGATTTTTCAGGATCGTCGATTCCCGCTGCTCCAGCTGTCCTTCCTTGACACTCACTTCGGCCATGGCAACAAACTCCCGACGGCTGAAGCCGGTCAGGGTCGGGCCGTGGGTCAGGCCCCGGGTGAGTAGTTCCGAGAGTTTGACAAAGGGATAGAGAATCCACACCAGCCCATGCAGGACATAGGCGGTAGCTGGGGCCAGCTGTCGCCAGTAGTGAGCGCCGAGGGTCTTCGGGATAATTTCGGAAAAGATCAGGATCAGCAGGGTCAGGATTGCCGAGGCGATGCCGACATAAGCGCTGCCGAACACCACCGCAGCCTGTGCCCCGGCCCCGGCGGCACCGACGGTGTGGGCAATGGTGTTTAGCGTGAGGATAGCCGCCAGCGGTTTGTTGATGTCGGCTTTAAGCCTGCTCAACTGCCTGCCGGCGCGTCGACCCTCTTTTTCCAGCAAGGCGATGTGGGGGCTGGTGACACTTAAAATCACCGCCTCCGCGATAGAGCAGAGGAAGGAAAAGCCGAGGGCAATCAGGATGTAGGTGATCAGGAGCAGCATGGTGACCTGTCTTGTTAGAGGTTTTAAAATTGTAGCAGGTCATTCCGGATGGGACAGGAACTCCCGCAGAGCGACGGCATTATTGTAGCGCAGTTCTTTGCTGCTGAAGACAAAAGTTGTGGGTTCCTTTAGAGCATAGCGAAGCAGTTCGTGCACTCCGGCTGGATTTGCCTTCAACTCGGCAAAGTAGCGATTTTTGAATTCCGGCCACTTCTCTGGAGCATGCGCATACCAGCGGCGCAGTTCGGTCGAGGGCGCAATTTCCTTGGCCCAATAAGCGATTTGAAGCTGCTCTTTACTCAATCCACGTGGCCAAACTCGGTCGACCAGAATTCTTGTGCCGTCGGTGTTTGAGGGTGCTTCATAGACACGTTTGAGTTTAATTTGCATGGTTCGTTCTCTTGATCGGTTCTAGAATCGATTTCACCATCCCGAGAAGCTTGGCGCAGACCCCGGCCCCGGTGCGATGATGTTCCGCTCATCGACAGGCCGGTACTTGTGTATCTGAACCAGGGCGCTTGCAGCCCCATCTCAAGTGCGCCGGGCAAAAGCAGGGTGGCGACAAAGACTGTTCCGCTCAGATCGAGCAGAACGCCTTTATCATGAGTGGATCTTTCTGTTGGAGAATTACTGTCTATAAATTATAGCAGTTGCGATTTGCCCAGAAGGAGATATGTCATTGCGTTTACGAAGAAAGCTGATAGATGTTTTAATGAATGCTGAGCGTTAATGCCCCGTGCAAGAAGACTGATGAGTTTTATATGCATCTGGAATAGGGAGGAATCGCGATGGAAACTTATCAAGAGCTGCTCAATCATCCAGATATTTCGGATTTTATCAGTACCCACCAGGGGGCAGAGGAATGTATCTCCAGTGCTGCGAAACTTTTATGGCAAAAAAATGATGCTGTCGCGGCACTGAAGAAGCTTTTTGCTGCACACAGCAATAAAGAGATTTACGTCTTTTTAAGTTATAAAAGCAAGGATGAAGAAATTGCTCGTGAGGTCGTCGATGTTTTACGCAGAAACTCTGCCAACAAATTGCAGATTACTTTTCAGGCTGAGTTTACCGAGAAATTCGGCGGGGAAAAATGGCGAGAAAAAATACGTGAGGAAATCTGTCGTTCCAACTGGTTTATCCTGCTGTTTACTGATCCCTCGGACGACTGGGATTGGTGTCTTTATGAGGCTGGACTGTTTGAGGCTCAGTTAACATCAGCGGATCGGCTCTACTGTTTGCATCACGCCGAGTCTCCACCTAGTCCCCTTGAGGTGTATCAATCGGTCAGCGCCACAAAAACCGATATTGGTAAATTTCTTCGGCAGGTCTTTATTGAGCCGAATCCAGTCGCTGGCATGCAGGCGCTAAATCCAGTCCTCGAGGATCAGCTACCGGGCTTGGCTGACGAGTTGGAAAAAGCTCTGAAAAAGCGTAAGCAGGTTCACCGCGAGATCTATGAACCATGGCTTGAATTGTCGATCAAAAATCCGAGTGGCTTGCAAAGCAAAGGGGAGCTTGACGAAGCGGAGATTCTTTCTGCAAACAGCAGGGCGTTGGATATTTTCGATTTCAACGAAAAACCCGCCACTTTTGGGTTGCTCAGGGGCGGTTTGCAGGAGCAAGAGAATGGCCGTTGGCGAGATGAGCTGTTCCATGTCGTCAGGAAGATCGCCAGGGGTCGTAAGTTTTATCCCGTCCAGGCGGTGCTTCAAACCCATGACAATAAATTTTACCGCCCTGTCGCCTGTGCGGTGGACCGAGCTGCCGATGAGGGGCCGATCCAATCCTTTCACATCACCTTCTCAGAAGAAGTCACCCATGGTGATTCCTCGGAGATGCCGAAAGATCTTTATAATCTTGCAATGATCATGCGGTTGACCTTCCGCTTTCGCTGGGAAGTCCTCGAAAAATTTTCCAAAGGTCCCCTGGAGGAAGATGATGCCGCACGTCTGGATAACAGCATGAGGCGAATTTCTATCGAAGCTGAATCACGTGGGATCAGTGACGAAGGGGTGATGGACGCGGTGAAAAATCTCTTTCCGACGGAGCAGCAGCATATCATCACGAATATGTTTATGGCCTGGTATGAAGTCAGAAATCCTGCCGGAACCGGCAGCCTGGACCTGGCGATCCGGAATAAGGAGGTGGCAAAGATACCGGAGCTACTTGGTCAATTCATTCCCATCAATCAAGAATTTCTGGAGCTGGCAGCCGATCGATTCTGTGAGCTTATTACCAAGCTCCAAGGCAAGTGATTTTTCTTTTGAGAAGGGCTCGGCTGGCGAAACCTTACCCATTTCCTTGTTAAGAGTTGATGGTTAATAAGGGGGACCCAAGGTAGCCTTCGCCGCTCGGACCGAAGCCGCTACCACCATGGCTCTCACCGGTTTGAGAGCCGATCTCTTAAGGGTCAATCTTTATCTACTTTGCAATTCCAGGCATTTTGAATCTCATGACCACCTCACCTGTTTCCGGGTTGACCTCGATCTTGCCGTCTTCGCCTTGCAACGCTTGACCCGTGGTCATCTGCATCAGACCGGACAGAAATGCCAGGCCCTGGTTCATGACTTGGCTCAACTGCTCAGCGGACGCGGGCCGATCCGATGTGAACTCCGTTGCGGCTTGTGGTTCTGCGGCTCCAGCAGCGGAAACCGCTTGTGGTTGTTCGGCCGGCGTTGCTTCGAACGGCTCGGCTAGCGGGTCCGTCATCCCCTCATCCGCTGCTTCAGCCACCAATTCCTCCTGTTCCGTCGCTGCCGGCAGAGTGAACTGTTCGATGGTCGCTTCGAGCTGCTGCAGAAATTGCGATCGCCCCCGATTGGAGAAATCTACGGCATCGAGGGTGCTTTCCGGGCTCAGCACGCCCTCGAACAGGTTCTGTTTGAGCAGCAGGCCGTCGGCGATGCGGGTTTCGATGGAATTTTTAGTGATCAGGTTGATGACGGTCAGCTGTCTGCTTTGCTGCCCGAGGCGGTCGATGCGGCCGATTCGCTGGTTTTTCTTGGCCGGATTCCAGGGCAGTTCAAAGTTAATCACCGTATCGGCAACCTGCAGGTTCAGCCCGGCACCGCCCGCCTCGCTGGAAAGGAACACTTGGCAGTCGGCATTATCCTCGAACTCTTTGATCAATAAGGAGCGCTTGGCCACCGGTACCTTGCCGCTGAGTTCGACAAAGCCGATGTCGTTTTCGCGCAGCATGCGGCCGATCATGTGATTCATCCGCACCCATTCGGAGAAGATCACGATCTTGCGCTGGGAGTTCTTCAGACTGAGCTTGTCCAGCAGAATGTGGCGAAGTTCGTCGAGCTTGGGGGAATAATGAACATCCTGGTCCTGGTCGACCAGAAAGGTCGAGTCGCAGACCATGCGCATTTTCGCCAACAACATCTGCAGTTTCTGCAGGTCGAAGGGAGTCATGAATTTCTTGCGCAGAATCCGAGCCACCCCTTTGGCGTAACTTGCATGGTAATCGACCTGGCGCGGATGCATCTCGATTGGAATGTCGAGGTGGCTGACGTGGGGGAGTTGCCGGAGGACCTCTTTTTTCTCCCTGCGCAGCAAGATCGGCCGCAAGCGTTCTTTGAGCCCCTGCAGATTGTAATAACCGGTGATCTTGTTCTTCTGTTTGGCATCGAAACAGCAGTGCTGATAGGAGAACTCCCAGAGCGGCGAGAGGGTTCTGGGATCGAGAAATTCGACAATGGAGTACAGATCGACCAGCCGGTTTTCGATCGGGGTTCCGGTAATCACCAGACCGTGCTTCTTCGGGATCTGCTTGATGCAGGCGGCGGTTCGGGTTTCGTAATTCTTGATCCGCTGGGCTTCGTCCAGAATGATGAAATCGGGGGCATAATCGCGCAGCAGGTCGAGGTCGCGCAAGGTCGATTCGTAGTTGCAGATCAAAAAATAGGCGGTGGATTCCTGGTAGAGGGCGGCCCGCTCTTCCGGGTCCCCCTGGATAACCACGGCTGCTTCATGGGAGAATCGCTCTATCTCGTTCTTCCATTGATCCTTCAGCGAAGCGGGGCAAACCACCAGGGTGCGTTCGAAACCGAACAGCTCCTTTTTCAGGATGGCGGCGCCGATCGCCTGTGCCGTTTTGCCGAGGCCCATCTCATCAGCAATAATGGCGCCTTTGCGGAATGTAGCGAATTCGATCCCTTCCTCCTGGTAAGGAAAGAGTTCGACCTTGAGGCCGGAATAATCAGGAGAACTGTCGGCCTGAATCTCTCCCAGCAGCCTCTGTTCAAAAAACTCCTCCACGGTTTCGAGAACTTCCGGGCGAATGAGAACCTCTTTCATCTCCCGGGTGCTTTCGATAAATTCCAGAAAAGCCGCGAGCTTTTCGCTGTGTAAGGTTTGCTCGGGAGTGAAAAACGCGGTGACAAGCGGGACCGTGGCTGCCGGCAGATCATGGGGGTAGAACCAGGAAATTCGGGAGTCATTCAGAGGATCCAGATATATTTCGACGAAGGGGTACTCCTGCTGCGCCGATAATGCCTGCCCCCGGGATTGCTTGAAGCGGGAAAAGGCGTAGACCAGATGCTTGCAGGTGCCGAGCTTGTTCGTCCGGTAATCGGGGCAGGAACAGTAGCCCTGTTCCTTTTCGAGATCGCGGAAGGTCAGCTTGTAGCGCAGTCCGCGTTCATTGACCAGTTCATGCTCGCCGAAGAGGTTGTCGGCGAACTCGAGGCGGTATTCTGCCTTGGCGGCCTTCTCGCGTCTTTCGTCCAGGACCCGCCTGATCATCCCTTCGCGGGTGTAGGTCTTTCCTGAGTCGATGTCGGGAGCTTCGTCTTTTTGCAGATAATCGGACAGTTCCAGCAGACCGGCAATGGCATGATGACATACCGCCTGGGACGATTTGCAGCTGCAGCGGGTCTCGACCTCCTCATGGCCAAAATCGATATGGACGTCGAAGTCCTTGAACTTGTCGTCGATGGAGATGTGAAAGCTGTCTCTGGCGCAGGTCAGCATCTGGCACTGGCCGTTGATATACAGGGCATGGGCCTGGCGCATGGTCAGGCCGGTGACCGCGCCTGCTTCTTTAATGGTGCTGAGTTTCCCTTTGATCTGGTCGAGCACGATCTCCTCCTGATTATGACTTCTAACTCCTGATATAATGGTACGGGGCTTTTAGCGGATTTCTCCTTCGGCAAGAGCTTCAAAAACCTCGTCGAGGTCGTCCTTCACCTCTGAAACCCATTCGCGCACCTGCTCCGGAACATTGGCCTCGGCAGCTAGGTTGCGAATCAGCAGCAGGATCTTGCGCATATGATTCAGGTCGCGCACGCTCTCCCAGCTCATCCCCTCGTCGATGTGGAAAAGTAGTCGCTCCCACTCGGGAAACGGGTGGTGTTCGATCACTGCATCGCGCAGATTCTGCCAGGTCCCCTGAAGGTCGGAAAGGGCTGTTTTCTGATAGCCTGTGGGTTCGGTGAAAAACGGCATGGGGCGACTCCTGTGGTCAGCTGCCGAGGATGTTTGGGGGCTGGGGCTGTTAATAAGGTTGCCAATTTAACACGACTGAAGATGATCTCTCCAGGGTTGTTTTTCATTCTTTGATCGGTGCGACCTTGTGGCCGTAGGGGCGACGCATGCGTCGCCTCTATACATTTTCTGCCAGCCAATCCCGCAAACATGAAAAGGGGATGCGCTCCTGCTCCAGGCGGATGTTCTCTCCCAGCCTGTTTTCGCGCAGGGCTTCGTAGAGCTGCCGCTCCTGTTGATCCAGGTTGGGCAGTTCGACCAGGCAGCGCTTTGCCGTCTCTTCGGCAACCCAGAGGTTCTTGGACGCCAGCAGCGTCTGACGGTCCATCAGCATCGACCGGGTTTGCGGAAAGTAGCCGCGCAGTTGGGAGAGAATGGAAAAGCCGTGGGTGTCGATATCGCCCCAATAACAGAGGTCTTTGTCCCCAAGCCAGCTGGCCTCTTTGAGGGCCTGGATACCGTAGCCGAGCCCGAAAATCAACAGCGCGTGGGAAACCTGCGGGAAGCTGAGACCGTTGATCTTGTTTTCGGTGATGAAAGCCCGCCGGCAGGGTGGATCGAGGGTTAGAAACCGGCTCAGGGGGATGCTGAGGTCGGTGAGTTCGAAAGGGGCTGTCAGGGCCGGATCGAGAAGGCGCAGGCGCACCAGGGGCTCGTCGTAGCGCAGGCCGAATCTGCGCTCGAATCCCGAGCCGGCCAGGGTGGTCACCTCCGGGCGAATTGTCTCGGAGGGGAGCAGCAGATTGAGAAGTTCGCGCAGGACGCGCTTGTTCTGTTCGACAAACTTGCTGTCGACTCCCGGGATGTCAAGCTCTCGCAGATAACGGTTCGGACGGGGATGCTGGAGGAAATAGCGGCAGACGGCCAGCAGCTGCGGCCAGACAACCCGGTTCTCAAGCAGCTTGAAGGGGGAGCGCTGCAGCCAGGGGCGCAGGGCAGGGTATTCGGCCAGGGTCTGTTCCGCAAGCTCCCTGAACCGGTCGAATTCCCGTTGCTTGCCGATAAAGCGCAGCAAATCCGGCAAGCTGTCGAAACGGATTTGGCCGGGGAAGCGCTGCTCTCCCAGTTGGCGATGCTTGACTGACATAAATTCCAGAGCATAGCCGAAACCCTGCCGCTCTTTGCTCCCCTCCCGCAACGCGTTCACCCAGCAGCGGACCTCGGCATAGCTCTCCAGCGCTTCTTTTGCGGTCACTTTGCGGAAGGGGATGTCGAAGGGAAAGAGCTCCTCTCCGGTCAGATAAGCCGTAAGGAGACGCCCGCTCCGCCAGACTTTCAACGTTTTTTCTTTAATGGTCGTCGGAGAAATCATCCCTCGGCCAGCCGCTGGAACTTCTCTTTTTCTTCGCGGTATTCCTCAAGACTGAGGTTGCGCAGCACCGAATTGGACCCCCCTTCATTGTGGACATAGTGGACCGAGCGGATGTAGTCCTCGATCACATGGATCTTCTGTAGCGGGGTGACTATGAGCAGCTGCAGGTGGAGTTTTTTGAACAGTTCCAGCCCGTAGCGGGTGCTCTCGTCGGAGCCCTTGGCGAAGGCCTCGTCGATGACCACGAAGCGGAAGGAGCGCGACTGAACGGCGCCCCACTCCAGCCCGAACTGGTAGGCCAGGGCCGAGGCGAGGATGGTGTAGGCGAGCTTCTCCTTCTGCCCGCCGGATTTTCCCGAGGCGTCGGAATAGAACTCCCGTTCGCTGCCGTCCTCCTGCCAACGCTCGCTGGCGGAGAAGTTGAACCAGTTGCGCACGTCGGTGACCTTGCGGGTCCAGCGACGGTCCTGGTCGATGAGCCCCTCGCGGCCGTTGAAGCGGTCGATGATCGCTTTGACCTGGAGGAATTTTGCCTCGTTGTAGAGCTCGGACTCCTCCAGGGTGTGGGCCAGGCATTGCTTCAGGTCCTGCTGGAATTCGCGGACCTCGGGGTCCTGGGTCTTGTCCATGACCAGTTCGATGTAGGTGCCGGGGTTGTACTCGATCTGGCGCAACGAGCCGTTGATGGTCTCGATCTTTTTGGCGATCTGCTGGCGTTCCTTGTCGAGCTGGTTCTGGAACAGGGCGACGCTGTTGATGGTTCCCTCGTTGAGCAGCTGCTTGAAGCGGGCTTCATGGCGGGGCAGATCCTGCCCCTGCAGGGTCTGTAACATGGCGGCGTATTCGCCGATCGACTCGAGACTGGCGTCGCTCTCGGAACTCTCGGCGGGGTAGGCGTTTTTGTAGGCCTGCATGGCGCCGATGAGCTTTTCGGTCAGTCGCCGGCTCTTTTTCTCATCGTTGTCGAGCCGGTTCTGGATTGCCTCGCGAACTTCGCGTTGGGCCTTGTCGATGTTCTGCAGGGTCAGGCTCTGTAAGCAGAAGGGATCGATTTTCGGGAACCAGGTCAGACGCTCCTCTTCGGTAAGCAGTGCACCAAGCTGCCGTGCCTCTGCGAGGTCCCCGCGGCGGCTCGCCATGCGCTCTTCGAGCTTCCCCAGGTCTTTGCCAAACTCGCCCTGACGCTTCTCCTTGAGCTCCAGTTCCTGACGGGTCAGCTCCAGCTGGTTCTGCAACGCCTGCAGGGTGTCGGAGCTGCGCTCGATCTCGGCTTTTTCCTCCTGCAAGGACTGGCTGCGCCGGGCCAGGGGTGCCCAGTAAATCTCCCCGTAATCCTCGAACTTGAGAAGGTCGCGTACCGCGTCGCGTCGCCCGGTCTGCTCCTGCTGACGTTTGCCAAGTTCCACCAGGGTCTCGGCGAGGCGCTGCGTCTCAGTCTCCAGCTGGTTCTTGACCCCCTCCAGTGTCCGGATTTTCTCTTCGTTGCTCCAACCCAGCACGTAATGGCTGCGGTCCTGGATGGAGCGGCGGTCGTCCTTTTCGTGGCGCTGCCCGCCGGACTTGATCTGGCCGCTGGCCGTGACGGCCCTGGGGAGGCGCCGGAACTGTTCCAGATCGTCGCAGCAGCGGTAGTTGAAGCGCTCCTGCAGATGCCTCTCAATCCAGGGGTAAAAGGGGCTGTCTGGTTTGATGCGCAGCTTGCGCACCAGAGCGTCGGCCTCCGGAGTCGGCAGGTTTTTGGCGGCCTCCGCCGCGCGGACGCGGAAATAGACCAGGCGCCCGCGCAGATGGGTGCGGTCGACGTAGTGGCTGACCTCGCCGTAGAGATGCTCGGGGACCAGCAGGCTCAGGGCGAAGTTGTGCAGCAGGCGCTCGATGGCCCCTTCCCAAGTGCCGGCGCTCTCGGCGACCTGCAGCAACTCTCCGGCAAAGGGGAGCTCGTTTTCGTCGACCCCGAGGACCTGCGCCATCTCGGAGCGCATTTCCAGGTTTTTCAGTGGGATATTGTTCTTGCGCCGACGCAGGGAGTCGAGCTCTTCATCCACCCTGGTGCGCTCTTTCTTAAGCTCCTGCTGCGCGACGCTCTGGTCGATTTCATTCCTGCGGATCTCGTCGATCTGCCTTTCGATCGCAGTCAGCAGGGTGTGGGCGGTGCCGAGGTTGCGGTAGAAGTCCTCTTCGTTGTGCACCGGCGGCAGCTCTAGTTTCGTCCCGTAGCCGCGGTAATCCTGCTCCCTGAGCTGTTTTATCTCCCGTTCCTTATCCAGGCCGGCGATCTCCTGCTCCAGCATCTGCAGGCGGCGGCCGCCGCTTTCGTCGATGCTGGTTTTGAGCTCCCCCTCCTTGCGGCGTAACTGGCCGATCTCTTCCTTGAGAGTGGCGAGGCGATGACTGATCTTTTGGATCTCCGTCTCCAAGGCGGCGATCTGGGTTTCCAGCAGGGTGCCTTTGTGCCGGGCGAAGTAGGCTACCAGCGCCTCCCGGCAGTGGCGCAGCTCTTCAATTGTAGCGCTCAGCGCTTGGTAGCGGCGACCATCCTCGACCAGGGGGGCGAGCTGCGCGATTTGCTCCTTGGCTTTGAGGACCGCCTCGTGGGCATGGTTGAGGTTGTCGAAGTTGCGCCGCAGCTCGTCAATGCGGCTCTCCACCTCCCCCTCGTCGAGCATGTGGCTGCGCACGAAGTCGGTCAGGTTGCCGACCGATTTCATCGAGACCGTCTGGTAGAAGAGTTCCAGCGCCTGCTCGTTCTGAATGCCGAACAGGTGGCGAAAGCGGGTTCCGTACTCCTTGAAGTTGTCCAGGACCTCGACCCGGGCGGTGCGCCGCAGACGTTTCTTCAGGTCGAGGATGTCGCTGCCGAAGCCGCTGAAGTGCTCGGTGATGCTCAAAGGGCTCTGGGCGACGACGAAGAACCGCTCGGGGTTGCGCTTCTGGTCTTTGAGCCAGAAGACCTGGGCCAGGGTGACGCTCTGGTTGAATCCCTGGTTGTGGAAGTGCCCGAGCAGCACGCTGTAGCTGTTTTCATCGCGCAGGGCCACCGCCTTGGCCGACTGGGTCAGGTCGTCCTTAGAACTCTTGTATTCGCCGCGGATGTAGGAATAGAGCGTTCGCTCCTTGCTTTCTGCCCCGGCCGCCTTGTTGTAGACGATGCGGTGGTGGGGCACCAGCAGGGTGGTGAGGGCGTCGACCAGGGTCGATTTTCCCGAGCCGATGTCGCCGGTGAGCAGGGCGTTGTGCCCGCCGGGTGCGATGGTCCAGACGTGGCGGTGGAAGGTTCCCCAGTTGAGAACCTCCAGGCGCTGCAGACGGAAACCGGTAACGCTGTCGTCGGCGGCAAAATCAAGAGAGAGTGTCTGCATGGGTCTGATATGCCTCCAGTTTCTGGGTCAGATCGCCGAGCCAATCAGCGTCGACCAACGCCTTGATGATGCGGCGCACCTCGTAGCGCTCCTCGTCCCCTTTCAGGCGGCGCAGTAAGCCGTAATCGGTGACCTTGCGGATATAGCTCTCGATCTGCTCGACGGTCTTGGCCTCGTTGCTTCCTTCGGGCAGAAAGACCCGCATCATTTCGACGATCTGCTCCCGGCTCAAAATCACCCGGGTCTCGCCGCCGGCGGCGTCCTGCTCGATCAGCTTCTTGCGCAGCAGCACGCAGAGCAGGCTGACCGGATAACTGAGCTGGCGGCGCTGCACCAGACGGGGCAGGGTCGATAGCTCCTCGTCCTCATCGTCGGCTTGCGCATCTTCCGGGCGTTGGCGCAAAAAGGCGTAGCCCTCGGTCTCATCGACCAGCACCTGCAGGCCGATCACCGCAAAATAGTCGTGAATAGCGGCCTGGTAGCTGAGCAGGTCGCGCCACAACTCGGGGCTCTTATCCTGGTAGAGCACCCCCTTGAAGAGCTGGATCAGTACCAGGGACGCTTGATGAGGCAGGCTTAAGAATGCGTTCATGGGTTCTCACTTTTTAGGGGCACAGCATGCTGCGCTCCCTATGAGGTGCAATTGTCGGGGGCCTTCCACTGCGAAGTCACCGGGTGAAAATCACCTTCGGCAGCACGATCTGCTTTGCGCGGCCGTTCTCGGCGGTCACCGCCAGGGTTTCGGTCTCCTCATCGGCCACCAGCGCATTGTCATCTTTGTCGGCCAGGCTCAGGTAGGTCACCACCTCGGCCAGGCCCTTGCGCACCGGGTACTCCTCGACCAGCTGGCGCAGGGAAATCTGGGAGCGGGTCTGCAGCGCCTTGCGGATATTGCCCCGCAGCTGTGCATCATCAACATAGTTCTGCCGGTAGAGAGCAAGGGTGTCAATATCGGTTTCTCCCGAGATAACCTCGATATTCTCGATCTGCGGATTCTTCGGCGGGACGAACAGGCCGCGGGACATCACCAGGTCCAGGGCGGGTTTGAAATCGTCCAGCTCGGCAAAGGCCCTCTCGGCCGGTAGCGCGTCCTTGATCTCCACCGCACGCTTTTCGATACCCCTGACCAGGTCCATGATGCGCCGGTTCTCCAGGTAGGCCTGGTCGTCGAGATATTTGCGCAGCTGCTCAACCAGCAGATTGTTGGTCTGGTAGACTTTTTCCCCCGCGTCGAGCAGGGAAAACTTGATCCCGGCCAGAAAGGAGTCTGGCGCCAGGGCGCGGATTTCCTCCAAGGCGTGGACCGCCTCCAGCAGCTCGGCCAGCTCCGCCTGGCGCGGCGCCGACATGAGAAACTCCCAGAAGGCGCGAAAACTCTTGCCCTGGTCCGAGTCCCAGATGACATCCTGCTCTGCGAAGATCTCGTCGAGCAGCGCGCCCTTGACCTTGTCGCTGGTGGCGATGCGCTCGCGGGTTTCCCGATCGAGGCCGCGGAAATTAAACTCCACCTGGCGGAAGTCGGAGAGCAGTCGCCGGGCCGTCTCTTCCACCTGAAAGAAGCGTTCCTTGATCTGGGTCGGATCGTAGGGATCGACCACTCCGCAGCGAATTTTTTCGATTTCCCCGTCGATCTCGGCCCTCTGCCGCTCCAGTTCGGCGATGCGTTCGGTCGGATCCTGCTGGGTTTTACGGACAATCTCCCGCAGCAGCTGGAAAACGGTGAGCAGGCGCGACTCGGTGCCGACGAACTGCCGCTCCTGCAGGCTCTGCAGCCACTCGACGGCCTTCTCAGTGGCCGGGGTCAGATCGAACTCGGGCTCGTCGCTGGCGGCGGTATAGTATTTTCGCAGAAAAGGGGTTTTGCCCCCGGCCCAATCCTCCAGGTACTGGCGCGCCGTTTTCGGGTATTTCCCCTCACCGTGGATATCGCGCAGATGGAAGAGGTAGTCGTCCAAGCCGGTGCTCAGTTCCGACTGGGGTACCGAACGCTGGTTGGGCTGGATGAAGACCCGGAATAGAAAGCTGATTATTAGGGGGGCGTTATCGGCGGCCAACAGCCTCAGCGTGGGGTGGGTTTGCTTGAGTTTTTCGAGGTAATCGTGATCCATGGGATAATGGCCGCATCGTTCTACGAAGTATGTTTTCGAGCAAGCATTCGAATACGTTTCAATCCAGGTTCCTTCAGCTGCATTGAATTACAACAGGGTAGCATGGTTTTGCGCTGAAAATGAACAGGGTTTTGCGGCTGGGCGAAGCGGTGAGGGGGCCGTTCGAATCGATGAGGGGAAAACCAAAAAAGGGCGACCGCATTGGCCGCCCTTTTTCTTGCAGAATAAGTTTCGGGGAATTTATATTCCCCACTTCTCCTTGATCCGCTGCACCGCAGTCTCGACATTGGCGCGCTCACCGAAGGCGGAAAGGCGGAAGTAGCCTTCGCCGCTCGGACCGAAGCCGCTGCCGGGGGTGCCGACAACGAAGCACTCGCTGAGCAGCTTGTCGAAGAAGTCCCAGCTGGTCATCCCTTCGGGAGTCTTCAGCCAGATGTATGGAGCGTTGACGCCGCCGAAACATTCGATCCCGGCTGCAGTCAGGCCTTCGCGGATGATTTTGGCGTTGGCCATGTAGTAATCGATGATTTCTTTGACCTGGACCCAGCCTTCGTCGCTGTAAACAGCGGCGGCGGCTTTTTGTACCGGGTAAGAGACACCGTTGAATTTGGTGCACTGGCGACGGTTCCAGAGCTTGTTGAAACTATATTTTTCACCTGTTGCAGTGGTGCCCAGCAGCTCTTCGGGGACCACGGTCAGGCCGCAGCGTACGCCGGTGAACCCGGCGGTCTTGGAGAAGGAGCGGAATTCGATGGCGCACTGCTTGGCTCCTTCGATTTCATAGATCGAGTGGGGGATGCCTGGCTCGGTGATGAATGCCTCATAGGCGGCATCGAAAAGGATCACCGCATCGTTTTCGATGGCGTAATCGACCCAAGCTTTGAGCTGCTCTTTACTGGCGACGGTGCCGGTCGGGTTGTTCGGGAAGCAGAGGTAGATGACATCGACCTTTTCGCTCGGGAAGGCCGGGGTGAAGCCGTTCTCCTCAGTGCAGGGCATGTAGACCAGCCCTTCGTAGTAACCCTTGTCGTTGGCCTGGCCGCTGCGGCCGACCATGACATTGGTATCGTTGTAGACTGGGTAGACCGGGTCACCGATGGCGACCTTGTTGCCCAGGTCGAAGATGTCGAGGATGTTGGCGCTGTCACACTTGGAACCGTCGGAAATGAACACCTCGCTGGTTTTCAACTCGACGCCGAGCGGCTGGTAAGCCTTATCGATAATCACTTGCGACAGCCAGTTGTAGCCCTGCTCCGGACCGTAACCGTGGAAGCTTTCACCCTTAGCCATGTCATCAACGCCCTCGTGGAAGGCTTTCAGCACTGCCGGAACCAGCGGTTTGGTAACATCGCCGATGCCCAGGCGGATAACGCTGGCGGTGGGGTTGGCGGTGGTGAATTCGTTGACGCGACGGCTGATTTCCGGGAAGAGGTAGCCTGCCTGCAGTTTGAGATAGTTGTCGTTGATACGTGCCATTTCTGCAATCTCCTGAAGTGATAATCTGTTGAGCAAAAGGCGGCCCGAGAATCTGACCGCCTTGCGTTGTTATATCGTTGTTATTGGTTTGTTCAGCTGGCTTTTTTCTGCACCCATTCGCCGGCACTTTCGACATCTTTGCCGAAGCCGCGGAAGGTTTCACAGCCGGAAATGAAAAGAACTGAAGCCATCAATAACAGTGCAAGGCTAGGTTTCATTGGTTCGCTCCCTTGGTCTATTTATGAAGCTGATTATTTCAGATTCAAAACGTCCTGCATGTCATAGATGCCAGGCCCCTTGCCGGCGATCCATTGGCAGGCGCGGGTAGCGCCGCGGGCGAACATGTCGCGGCTCATGGCGCGATGGCTGATTTCGATCCGCTCGCCCATGCCGATGAAGGGGTCCGCTCGCCGCACATTCCTTCGCGGTGAAAGTTAGCGACCTGGTTGTAGTCGCGGCCCAGCTCGTTGGCGACCACTTCGCCCATCCGCACGGCCGTGCCGGAGGGGGAATCCTTTTTTTTATTGTGGTGCAGTTCAACCACTTCGACATCGAAATCCTCACCGAGGATCTTTGCCGCCTCCTTGAGCAATTTAAAGCAAGCGTTAACGCCGACACTCATGTTTGGTGCCAGCACAACCGGAATTTTTTCGGCGAATTCCTCGGCTTCGGCACGTTGCTCGGGGGTAAACCCGGTTGAGCCGCTGACCACCATCTTGCCCAGCTCGGCACAGACTGCCAGGTTTTTCAGGGTGACATCGGGGAAGGTGAAGTCAATCAGCACATCGGCGCCGGCCATGGTGGCGGCCAGATCATCACTGATATTTACGCCCAGCTCACCGGCACCGGCAACCAGACCGGCGTCCATGCCGATTTGCGGATGACCGGGGCGCTCGATGGCACCGGTTAATTCCAGGCCATCGGCTTCGCTTACGGCGTGAATCAGGCGACCGCCCATGCGGCCGGCAGCGCCGACAATCGCTACGTTCATAAGGGTATTCCTTTAACCAAAGGGACTCGGTGGCACAGTGGTGAGTAATTTCTTTAAATCAAGCCATGCTTCTTGAGCACAGCCTGAAGTTTTTCCAGGGTGGTGGGCTGCATGGCCACCAGCGGCAGGCGGACATCGGCCCGGCACTTGCCAAGCAGAGCGGCGGTGGTTTTTACCGGCACCGGATTGCTTTCGATAAACATCGCCTGATGCACATCGAGCAGCTGCAGGTGCTGCCGACGGGCTTCATCCCACTGGCCATTCTGAATCGACTTGACCATCGCCTTAACCTGCTTCGGCATAATGTTGGCGGTGACCGAGATCACCCCTTTGGCCCCGCAGGCCATCAGCGGCAGGGTGAGGAAATCATCGCCGGAGAGCACATCGATTTTATCACCGGCGCCTGCGATAATTTCGCTTGCCTGGGTCAGGTCTCCTGAGGCTTCCTTGATAGCGACAATATTTTTAAATTCGGCCAGACGAATGGTGGTGGCGGCAGTCATGTTCATGCCGGTGCGCCCCGGAACATTGTACAGCACCTGCGGCAGGGCAACGCTCTCGGCGATGGCCTGGTAATGCTGGTAGAGCCCTTCCTGGGAAGGCTTGTTGTAGTAGGGGGAAACCAGCAACAGGCCGTCGGCACCCATTTCTTTGGCATGCTGGGAAATTTCGATCGCTTCGGCAGTGGCGTTGGACCCGGTCCCGGCGATCACCGGAACCCGTTTGTTGACCTGATCGATACAGGTCTTGATGACCTGATTATGCTCTTTATAACTGAGGGTCGCCGATTCGCCGGTGGTCCCGCAAGGGACAATGACGTCGGTGCCGTTTTCAATTTGGAATTCGATCAGCTGACGGTAGCTTTCCTCATCAAAGTTCCCTGCGGCGGTGAAGGGGGTGATGATGGCGACCATGGATCCCTGAAACATAGTTTTTTCCTCCATCTGGTGATCAGCCGGTACGGCTGGTCACTTTGTGCTGGTACGGTTGTCTCTCAAGTAAATTCACAAATAAAAGTGCCGTAAGACGTGGCTGAAATAATCCGTATAGCTAACATAGCGCCGGGGGAAAGTAAAGTCTCCTCGGCGCTGCGAAAGTCTGAAAATAAGGCTGTTTCTTTGGGGATTAGCGGCCCGCTGCGGGGATAACGCTCTGTTCGGCGGTAGCGCGTCCTTCAATCTGCAGGTCGCCCCGTTTGACCAGCGCCCGGACCCGATAATGATAGCGGGTGCCGTTGTCGAGACTAAAGTCTTCGAAGCTTGTTTCTATAAGCGGTTCGGCACTCAGTGGGTAGGGTGCACTATCGACATTGTCGAGCCGCCGGTAGATCCGATAGCCGAGCAGCTGGTCGTCATCGCTTGGTGCGACCGGCTGCCAGCTCAGCAGGGCCGAGCGATCCCGGGCGAGGACCTGCAACTCGGCAGGAGCAGGAACCTCAGCGGTGTAGGGAAGACGCAGGGTTACCGCTTGACCAGGCTGACCATTGGCGGTGCGGGCGATCAGCTTGTATTGATAACCAATCCCCGGTTGCACCTGGTAATCGAGATAACGGTAGCGGTCGCCAATTTTGCGGCCCGGTTCAGGCAGCTCTGGATCGATACTGATCAGCAAGTTGGAGCGATCGAAACATTCGGGGCAGTCGTTTTCTGGGTCGAAGGTCATGCGGTAGATATCGAGCTGCGGCGGTTGTTTGATCGCGCTGCCGTCCTGATTCTGTCTCGGCAGCTGCCAGCCGAGCAGCAGCGCATCACCCTGCTGACGCAGTTCCAGCGCCGTTGCCGGACCCGGCAGCGGGGTCTCCAAGGGTCGCACCGGACCTTTATTGCCGCAGGCGGTGAGGGTCAGGATCATGCTGAGAATCAGGAACTGTCGCAATCGTTTCATTATTTTTACCGCAAAGGGCGCAGAGGGCGCGGAGAATTGACAGAAGATTTTCTCTGCGTTCTCCGCGCCCTCTGCGGTAAATGAATTATTTTTTCAGCCGTTTCAGTTCCCGCTGGACCGCTTCACGGGCTGTGCCACCGGTCGCCTTACGGGCGTTGACCGAAGCCTCGAGGGTAACATAGTCGTAAATATCCGCTTCGATCAGCTCGGAAAATTCACGGAACTCGTCGAGGCTCAATTCAGGAATATCTTTGTTGTTTTCGACGCAGTAGCGAACCGTCTTGCCGACCACCTCGTGGGCCTGGCGAAAGGGCAGCCCCTTGCGCACGCAATAGTCAGCGACATCGGTGGCGGTAGAGAAACCTCGGGCTGCAGCGATCCGCATATTATCGCCTTTGACCTGCATTTCGGCGATCATGTCGGCGAAAATCTTCAGCGAGCCTTTGACCGTGTCGATGGTATCGAACAGCGGCTCTTTGTCTTCCTGCATGTCCTTGTTGTAGGCCAGCGGCAACGATTTCATCAGGGTCAGCAAGCTCATCAGATTGCCGTAGACCCGCCCGGTCTTACCGCGGACCAGCTCCGGGACATCCGGGTTTTTCTTCTGCGGCATGATCGAGCTGCCGGTACAGAAGGCATCGGTCAGTTCGATGAAGTTGAAATCAGCGCTCGACCAGAGGATCAGCTCTTCCGACAGGCGCGAGAGGTGCATCATCAAAATACTCGCGAAGCTGCAGAACTCGATGGCGAAATCACGATCGGAGACTGAATCGAGGCTGTTACGGGTGACCCCGGCAAAGCCGAGTTGCTGCGCGACCCATTCCCGATCGATCGGGAAGGTCGTCCCTGCAAGCGCTCCGGCGCCGAGCGGCATGACATTAAAGCGGGCACGCAGATCCTGCAGGCGTGAGATGTCGCGGGCTATCATCTCGCGGTACGCGAGCATGTGATGGCTGTAGAGTACCGGCTGGGCGGTCTGCAGATGGGTGTAGCCGGGCATGATGACATCAAGATTCTGTTCCGCCTGCTTGACAAGCGAGCCTGCCAGCTTTTCCAGGTAGTTGAGAATGGCATCGATTTCGTCGCGCAGGTAAAGGCGGATATCGACCGCGACCTGATCGTTACGGCTGCGACCGGTGTGTAGCTTGCCGCCGACAGCACCGATCCGCTCGATCAGCCGCGCCTCGATATTCATGTGGATATCTTCCAGTTCCACGGTGAATTCAACCTTGCCCGCCTCAATGTCTTGGAGGATGGCATCCAGCCCGGCAATAATCTGCCGCGCTTCTTCGGCAGCGATGATCTCCTGGCGGCCGAGCATCTCGGCGTGGGCCTTGGAACCCTGAATGTCGTAAGCGAAAAGACGCTGGTCGAATTCGATCGAGGCAGTGAACTCCTCGACAAACTTGTCGGTTGGCTGGGTAAAACGACCACCCCAAAGCTTGCTCATGATTTTTGCTTTCTAAAAACTGAAAAGAATAATATGGGGCACGGCAGACCCTGCCCCGGAAACATCGACGCTGACTCTTAATTGGTTATTTCTTGTTCATCATGCTGCGGATGCGTAGACGCAGCGCGTTGAGCTTGATGAAACCTTCAGCATCAGCCTGGTTGTAGACTTCGTCGGCTTCGAAGGTGGCGAACTCGACGTTGAACAAGCTGTCGGTGTCGGATTGACGGCCGACCACCCGGCAGTGCCCTTTGTAAAGTTTGATCCGGGCCCTGCCGTTGACGGTCTTCTGGGTATCGTCGATTAATGCCTGCAGCGCTTCGCGCTCCGGGGCGAACCAGTAGCCGTTGTAGACCATCTCGGCGTAGCGGGGGATCAGCGAGTCGCGCAGGTGCATCACTTCGCGGTCCATGGTGATCGATTCGACGCCGCGGTGGGCTTCTTCGAGGATGGTGCCACCCGGGGTCTCGTAGACGCCACGGCTCTTCATGCCGACGTAGCGGTTTTCCATCAGGTCGACGCGGCCGATACCGTGTTTGCCACCCAGTTCATTTAGCTTGGCCAGCAGGTTGGCCGGGGAGAGCTCTGCACCATTTACGGAAACCGGGTCGCCGTTTTTGAATTCGATCTCGACATACTCAGGAGTGTCGGGGGCATCTTCCGGGGCAACACTGAGTACGTACATATGCTCCGGTGCTTCGGCCCAAGGATCTTCCAACACATCCCCTTCGAAGGAGATATGCAACAGGTTGCGGTCTGAGCTCCAGGGGTTTTTCTTGCTGGTCGGCACGGGAATGCCATGCTTCTTGGCGTAGTCTTCCAGAGCGGTACGGCTGTTCAGATCCCACTCACGCCAGGGGGCGATAACCTTGACCGCTGGGTCGAAGTGGTAGTAACCGAGTTCGAAGCGGACCTGGTCGTTGCCTTTGCCGGTGGCACCATGAGAGACGGCATCGGCACCTTCAGCGGCTGCGATTTCCATCTGTTTCTTGGCGATCAGCGGCCGGGCAATGGAGGTGCCGAGGAAGTAGCGGCCTTCGTAGATGGCGTTGGCGCGGAACATCGGGAAGACAAAATCATGCACGAACTCTTCGCGCAGGTCCTCGATGTAGCAGGCGCTGGCGCCGGTATTCTTGGCTTTTTCCGGGATGTGGTCCAACTCTTCGCCCTGACCCAGGTCGGCCGAGAAGGCGATCACTTCGCAACCGTATTCTTCGACCAGCCATTTGAGGATGATCGAGGTATCCAAACCTCCCGAATAGGCGAGAACTGCTTTTTTGATTTGACCTTTTCTGCTCATTTTAAAACTCCTGTGGAAGCAGGTTCGAGGCTCAAGGATTCAGGATCAAGGAATACCTTGTACCTTGAAGCTTGTCCCTGGTTTTATAATTTAATCACGTAAGTATCGGCGATGCGGTCGTGCAGCCCCTGTTTCTGTTCGTCAAAGGCGATCACCAGATAACCGATACCTAAAAGAATCGCTGAGACAAACTTGCCGGGTACTTCGCGAAAGGCCGCTCGCAGATAGCTGATCGGTGCCCCATCGCGACGAATCACTTTGACCCGGACCGCCATTTTGCCTGGCGTCTGCCCGCAGTAACCGGTAAAAAATACATAGTAAGCGAAACCGAGCACATAGGTGAACAGCTGCACCAGCATCATCAAAGCGCTGATCTCCTCTTCACTGCCGCTGCCGCTGATAAAACCGGTTAAGGCCAGCACCAGACCGAGCACCAACTGGAGAATAAATACCAGCGTGGCGTCGATCAGCGTCGCAACCACCCGAATCCAGAAACCGGCCTTCGGCAGCGCATCGACCTCGGCCTGGTAGTGGCCCACGGCCGTCAGCGGTCGCTGTTCAATGGGGGATGGTTCAATCTCAGCAGAGGCCACATCCTCTGACACGGCCGTTGTCAGGGTAAAGCTCTGCTGGCATTGCGGACACTTGGCTTTGGCCGCTGCCGGTGGCAGTCGGGTCTGGTCGATCTCTTTACTGAAACCGCAGTGCGGACAGGTCAGCTTGAGCATAGTAATTTAGCGGGCCATCAGGGTGGCCATGATCGCTTTTTGCACATGCAGCCGGTTTTCCGCCTCGTCAAAAATGATCGAATGTGGTCCCTCGATCACCTCGTCGGTGATTTCTTCGTCGCGGTGGGCCGGCAGGCAGTGCATGACCACCGATTGCGGATCGGCCAACTTGAGCAGTTCAGTATTGATCTGGAATTGCTTGAAGGCTTTTTCCCGCTCGGCCTGTTCCTCTTCCTGGCCCATGCTTGCCCAGACGTCGGTGTTGAGGACATCGGCGCCAGCGGCAGCTTCCTTCGGATCGTTGGTCAGCAAAAGCTTAGCACCGGCTTGCTTGGCGCTGGCGATGATTTCGGCATTCGGCTCATAGCCCTTGGGGGTGGCGACGCGCAGCTCGAAACCGAAGATGGCGGCGGCGTTGATCCAACTGTTGGCCATGTTGTTGCCGTCGCCGATCCAGCAGTACTTGAGGTTGCGATAATCTTCTTTGTGCTCGCTGACGGTGAACAGGTCGGCCATGATCTGACAGGGATGGTACATGTCGGTCAGACCGTTGATCACCGGGACATAAGAGTGTTCCCCTAGCTCCTCGATCGCCGCTTGTGAGTAAGTGCGGATCATGATGCCGTCGCAGTAACGCGCCATCACCCGAGCGGTATCTTTGATCGGCTCGCCGCGGCCGAGCTGGGTGGTGCCGGAGTGCAAAAAGAGCGCATGACCGCCGAGTTGAAACATGCCAACCTCAAAAGAAACCCGAGTCCGGGTCGAGCTTTTTTCGAACAGCATTCCCAGGGTCTGGCCTTCGAGCAGCCGGTGCGGGGTGCCCTCTTTCTGCTTGGCTTTCAGCTCCCGGGTAAGATCGAAAATCGCCTCCAAATCCGCTAGTGACCAGTCGGAGAGGCAGAGGAAGTCTTTAGTCATTGGTATTCTCCTGATATTCCATGAAAATCCCTTCGAGGATTTCCAGCATCTGCTCGATTTCAGCTTTGCTGACCGTCAACGGCGGCAAAAAGCGTAGCACCTTGCCGACGGTACAGTTGATCAACAGGCCACGTTCGAGGGCCGTCTTGATCATCTCGCCTCCCTCGATCGACAGCTCCATGCCGAGGATCAGGCCACGGCCGCGGACCTCGTTGATAAATGGATATTTCCGCCGCAGGGCTTCGAGCTGCTGACGCAGGTAGTTGCCCATGGCGACACAGTTATCCAGGACGCCATCGTCGATGATGGTTTTCATCGCCGCCAGCCCGGCCGCTGCCATCAGCGGGTTGCCGCCGAAGGTCGAGCCGTGGGTGCCGGGACCCAAGGCTGCAGCATACTTTTCTTTGACCACCATGGCGCCGATCGGCGGGCCGCCGGCCAAAGCTTTGGCCAGGGTCATCAGGTCCGGCTCGATCTCCTCCTGCTGGTAGGCGAATAGGCTGCCGGTCCGGCCGCAGCCGACCTGCACCTCGTCGAAGATCAGCAGCAGCTCCTGCTTATCGCAGAGTTCGCGGATCGCTTTCAGGTACCCTGGAGGCGGCACATTGACCCCCCCCTCGCCCTGGACAGGTTCAAGCATAATGGCACAGGTCTGCGGGCCGACGGTCTTGCGCATGGCCTCAATATCGCCAAAGGGCACATGTTTGATGCCGGGCAGCAGCGGCGCGAAGCCTGCCTTGACCTTGTCCTGACCGGTGGCACTGATGCCGCCGATAGTCCGGCCGTGGAAAGAGGCCAGGGCGGTAATCACCTCGAAGCGCTCGGCGCCATGCTGTTCGGTGCTGTATTTTCGCACCAGCTTAAGCGCCGCTTCGTTCGCTTCAGCGCCGGAGTTGCAGAAGAACACCCGGTCGCCGAAAGAGTGTTCGCAGAGCAGTTCGGCCAGCTCGATCTGCTGCGGGATGTGATAGAAGTTCGAGCAGTGCAGCAATTTTCCGGCCTGTTCCTGCAGAGCCGCGACCACTTTCGGGTGGCAGTGCCCGAGGTTGTTGACCGCCACCCCAGCGAGGAAATCGAGATACTTTTTGCCGTCGACATCCCAGAGCCAGCTGCCTTCTCCCCGGGCGGCCACCATTGGGTAGCGACCGTAAGTGGTTGCCACGTGGGTCAGACCCCGGTCAATCCAGTTCTGTGCGTCACTCATTTGCTAAACCTCGCGACCGCGGTGCCGATCCCTTTGTCGGTAAAGATCTCCAGCAGGCAGGCGTGTTCCATCCGGCCGTCGATGATGTGGGTTTTACCGACCCCTTCTGCGACCGCATCGACGCAGCAGTTGATCTTCGGGATCATGCCGCCGGAGATGGTGCCATCGTTGATCAGGTCGGGAACCCGCTGGATATCGATGGTCGAGATCAGCTCGCCCTGCTTATCCTTGACCCCTTCGATATCGGTCAGCAGAATCAGCTTTTCGGCCTGCAGCGCGCCAGCGATCTTGCCCGCCACCAGGTCAGCGTTGATATTGTAGGTTTCGCCATTTAACCCAGCGCCGATCGGGGCGATGACCGGGATGAAATTACTCTCTTCCAGAGCGCTGATGACCTTCGGATTGACTTTCTCAACCTCGCCGACCATGCCGATGTCGATGATCTCCGGGGTCAGGGTGTCGGGGTTGACTGCTGTCATCTCCAGCTTGCGCGCCTGGATCAGGCCGCCATCTTTGCCGGTCAGGCCGACCGCTTTGCCGCCGTGCAGGTTGATGTTGTTGACGATCTCTTTGTTCACCTTGCCGCCGAGCACCATCTCGACCACATCCATGGTGGCGCTGTCGGTGACCCGCATCCCCTGAATGAATTGGCTTTCGATCTTCATCGCCTCAAGCACTTTGCCGATCTGCGGGCCGCCGCCGTGCACCACCACCGGGTTGAGGCCGATGTATTTCATCAGAATGATGTCGCGAGCGAAGCCTTCTTTCAGCCGCTCCTCGACCATGGCGTTACCGCCGTATTTGATGACGATGGTCTTGCCGTAAAACCGCTTGATCCACGGCAGGGCTTCCATCAACACATTGGCTTTGCCGATTAACTCTTCCATTGTTTATTCTTTCAAAGGGGCACCCATGAGCACCCAAAATCGTTAGAGAATATACCGCGACAGGTCCTCGTCCTGGCTGATGTCGGCCAGGCGTCGTCGCACCTCTTCAGCATCTATGTCGACCTTGCGCTCGGTCAGTTCCGATGCGTTAAAGGAGAGTTCCTCAAGGAGCTTTTCCATGATCGTGTGGAGTCGCCGGGCACCAATATTTTCGGTGCGCTCGTTGACCGCCTCGGCCATTTTGGCGATCTCGCGGATCGCCTCATCGGCAAACTCCAGCTCGACAGATTCGGTAGCCAGCAACGCCTTGTACTGGCGGATCAGCGCGTTCTTTGGCTCGGTGAGGATGCGATAAAACTCCTCTGCGTTGAGGCTTTCCAGTTCGACGCGGATCGGGAAGCGCCCCTGCAACTCCGGAATCAGGTCGGAGGGCTTGGAAACGTGGAATGCACCGGCTGCGACAAACAGGATGTGGTCGGTTTTCACCGGACCATGTTTGGTGTTGATGGTGCTGCCTTCGACAATCGGCAGGATGTCCCGTTGGACCCCTTCGCGTGAGACTTCCGGGCCACTGAGGCCTTCACGGCTGGCAATCTTGTCGATCTCGTCGATAAAGATGATGCCGGTCTGCTCGGTGCGTTCACGAGCCAGGGTCGTGACATTTTCCATGTCGACCAGCTTTTCTGCTTCAGTTTCGATCAGGATCTCGCGGGCCTCACTGACTTTGATCCGCTTGCGTTTGGTCTGCTTCGGAAACAGGTTGCCGAACATCTCTTTCATGTTGATGCCCAGATCCTCATTCCCCTGAGGGGTGAGGATGTTCATCGTCGGCATGCTGCTGACCTCGCTTTCCAGCTCGACAAACCGCTCGTCCAGTTCTCCCATGCGCAGTAGCTTCCGCAACTTTTCGCGGGTTCCCTGCTGTTGCTCCAGCTTGTCCGGGGAACGGTCAGGCTCACCCGGCAATAGCAGGTCGAGCAGCCGTTCTTCGGCATTGCCTTCGGCTTTGATGCGCATTTTCTGCGCTTCTTCTTCTTTAACCATGATGATCGCCAGATCGAGCAGGTCGCGGACCATGCTTTCGACGTCGCGACCGACATAGCCAACTTCGGTAAACTTACTCGCCTCGACCTTGATAAATGGAGCCTGGGCAAGCTTGGCCAGCCGCCGGGCGATTTCGGTTTTACCGACCCCGGTTGGACCGATCATGATGATATTTTTCGGCACGATTTCGTCGCGCAGGTCGTCCTGCACCTGCTGGCGACGCCAGCGGTTGCGCAGCGCAACGGCTACGGCACGCTTAGCGTCGTTTTGGCCGATGATATAACGATCCAGTTCCGAAACGATTTCCCGTGGGGTAAAATTGGTCACGAAAGAACCTCAACAGCTATCTTGTCGTTAGTGTAAATACAAATTTCGGCGGCAATTTTCAACGCTTCTTCTGCGATCTTCTCAGCTTCCAGAGTTGAATGGGCGAGCATCGCCCGGGCCGCTGCCTGGGCAAAGCTGCCGCCTGAGCCGATCGCGGCGACACCATCATCCGGTTCAATGACGTCACCAGCGCCGGAGATTATCAGGGTCGACTCCTGGTCAGCGACGATTAAGAGGGCTTCCAGGCGGCGCAACACCCGGTCTGTGCGCCAGTCCTTGGCCAATGCCACTGCGGCACGCGGCAGGTTGCCGCGAAATTCCTGCAGTTTGGCTTCAAATTTTTCAAACAGGGTAAAGGCGTCGGCGGTGCTACCGGCGAACCCGGCCAGCACCTGGTCCTGATGAAGGCGGCGGATTTTTCGTGCCCCATGCTTCATCACCGTATTGCCAAGGCTGACCTGTCCGTCGCCAGCCAGCGCAACTTGGCTGCCTTTACGGACACAGCAGATGGTAGTTCCTTTGAACATCAATGTCCTCCCTGAAGGGGCAAGCTGAATCTAAAGGTTCAGCAAAAGACGGAATATAGCACAAAAAAGCGCCGGAAAAAAAGCTTTGCCGGCGATTAGAAAGGTGGGGTGATTGTTTTGCTCCTCTGACTCAACTCGGCAGGGGGAATTCGATAGTTGCCAGGGTCCCGAGCCCGGGTCGGCTTTCCAGTCTCAGTTTACCACCCATGCTGCGGATGAATTCGCGGGCGTAAAACAAGCCGAGTCCGAAGCCACGCACCTGGCCGGTGCCTTCCGGGTCGACCTGATAGAATTTACTGAACACCTTGGGGAGATCCTGTTGGGCAATGCCGATACCGGTGTCACGGATCTCAAGCAAAACCCGGTCTTTTTCCTGCTTGCCTTCCAGTTGTACGCAGCCTCCCTCAGGAGTGAATTTGATAGCGTTATCGAGCAAGGCACGGATGGCGAAACTGATCCGTTGTCGGTCCAGCACCAGCGGTTCCGGCGGTAAAGGTGGGGTAATGTTGATGTCGTACTGCAACTGCCGACTGCTGGCCGCCGGTTCCAGGGCGGTGGCGACCTGGCGGGCTATCCGGCCAAGTTCGACTCTTCCCAGCTGAGGCTGGTTGTCCTGCAGGATGACATTGCTGAAATAGAGCAGATCCTGAATCAGGTGCTCCAGATGCAGGCTTTCGGCCTGAACCATTGCCAGCATTTTTTTGAAGCCCGCGTCCTTCGGGTCATCGATGCCATCAGCGATATTCTGGACAAATAAGGATATTGCCGTCGCCGGAGTTTTCAGTTTGTGGGAGATCAGACCGAGAAAATCGCTCTTCAGCTTGTCGGCCTGTTTCAGGCTACTCAGTTCCTTGCGCAGGGAGGTCTTATCGAGCACTTTGTCGATGGTGGTGCGTAATTGCAGTAGATTAATCGGTTTGCTGATAAAATCGTCAGCCCCGGCTTGCAGCGCCTTGAGGATCACCTCTTTTTCTGTATAGCCGGTGATCATCACGACAGCTTGATCGGGGTTCTGTTCCTTGACCCTGCTGAGCAACTCCAAGCCGCTGAGGTTTGGCATCATCACATCGCTGAGGATAATGTCGACCGACTCCTTTTCCAGGATGGCAAGCGCTTCCTGGCCATCGCCGGCTTCGAGGATATTGAAGTTGCGCAGTGCCCGGGCACAGAGCTGACGGATGATCGGCTCATCATCGACAACCAGCAGAGATTTGCTCAGTTGCTGCGGTTCCTGTTCCAGTTTGCTCAAAAGCTCTGGTTGCACGCGGCAGGCTCCTGGGGCAGTGGGGTGGGTAACAACAAAAACATTCTCCATGAACAGTCAAAATATAGCTAAACAGCCGGTGTTGTCCACCGGCTGTTTCGCATAACGGTTAGATTTTTCTGGATTGCTGGGGAATTAGTTGAGTAATTGTGCCAACTGCTCAGGCACGGCCTGCAGCAGGGCGTCGACTTTGGCGACATTGGGGCCGCCGGCCTGGGCCATTTCCGGCCGGCCACCGCCGCGACCGCCAACGATTTCCGCCAGCGGCTTGATCAGGTCGCCCGCCTTGACTCTATCGGTCAGGTCCTTGGTCACCGCCACCAACAGGGCGACTTTGCCACCTTCGGTTGAGACCAGCACCATAACCCCGGAGCCGAGCTTGTCGCGCAGCTGGTCGGAGAACTCGCGCAGGCCCTTGCCGTCGATGCCGTCGACCTTGGCGGCCAGCAGTTTGATCCCGGCAACCTCCTGAGCCTGATTGACCAGCTCGCCACTGCGGTTGGCATTGGCCTTGGCTTGTAGCTGCTCCAGCTCCTTTTCCTGCTCTTTTTGTTGTTCGAGCAGTTTTTGCAAACGGATTTCCAGCTTTTGGGGTTCGCTTTTCACCAGGTTGGCCAGCCGTTGCAGGGTCTGTTGTTGCTGATGAACCTGAGCCAGGGCCGCCTCGCCGGTGACCGCCTCGATCCGTCGCACTCCGGCCGCAATGCCACCTTCAGAAAGAATGCGGAGCAGGCCAATATCGCCAGCGGCGCTGGCGTGGGTACCGCCGCAGAGTTCCATGCTGTAATCGCCGACGCTGATCACCCGGACCAGATCGCCGTATTTTTCGCCAAACAGCGCCATGGCCCCAGCGTCCTGAGCTTCATCGGCCGCCATTTCCTGACTTTGCACCTCGGCGTTGACACGGATCTGCCGGTTGACCTCTTCCTCTATCTGGATGAGTTCCTCGGTACTGACCGGCGAGAAGTGGGTGAAGTCAAACCGCAGCCGGTCAGGTTCGACCAGTGAGCCGGCCTGTTTGATATGATCGCCGAGAATTTTCTGCAGGGCGGCCTGCAGCAGGTGGGTGGCTGTGTGGTTGAGGATGATCTGTTGACGACGCTCAGCCGCGACTCTGATGGTTGCCTGAGCGCCGGTCTGCACTGCACCGGTAACCACTTCACACTGGTGGACCAGCAGTTCTGGCAGTGGTTTTTTGGTATCGATGATCCGTAAAGAAGCATCTGTGGTGGTGATTTCTCCGGTGTCCCCGACCTGGCCTCCCGACTCTCCGTAGCAGGGAGTCCTGGCGGAAATTACTTCGACCGTTTCGCCGCAAGCCGCTTCTTCGACCAGTTCGCCGTTACGGATCAAGGCCAACACTTCGCCCTGGTCTTCCAACTTGGTGTAGCCGCTGAATTCTGACTTAAGCCCTTTATCGACCAGCTGCTTGTAAATCGCCAAAACCGCTTCTTCACCTGAACCTTTCCAGTGTTCTCGGGCCTTAGTGCGCTGAGCTTCCATGCAGATTTCGAAACCGGCTTCGTCAAGGCTGTAGCCATCTTTTTCTACGATGTCGGCGGTCAGGTCGACCGGAAAACCGTAAGTATCATAAAGTTTGAAGACGGTTTCGCCAAGGATCAGGGTGTGACCGGCGGCTTTTAGCTGAGCGATCTCATCCTGGAGGATGCGCAGACCGTTACCGAGGGTCTGGATGAAACGTTCCTCTTCGTTCTGCACCACCTTGGCGACAAAGTCTTTCCGTTTGGCTTCGTCCGGGTAGGCTTCAGCCATCAGTTCGAGAACGAAGACGGCGGTTTTAAACAGCACCGGGCCCTCGAAACCGAGCATCTTGGCGTGGCGCATCGCCCGGCGCATGATCCGCCGTAATACATAGCCGCGCCCTTCGTTGGAAGGCAAGACGCCGTCAGCGATCAGATAGGCGGTGGCGCGACTGTGATCAGCCATGACCCGCATCGAGACATCATTTTCTAAATTATCGCCGTAGCTTTTGCTGCTGAGCTGTTCAATGTAGGCGATGATGGCACGTAGTAGGTCAGTGTCGTAGTTCGACTGCACGCCCTGCATCACGGTGGTGATCCGCTCCAGGCCCATGCCGGTGTCGACGGCCGGTTTCGGCAGCGGGACCAGTTCGCCATCCGGCTGGCGGTCGAACTGCATAAACACGTTGTTCCAGATTTCCATGTAACGGTCGCAGTCGCAGCCAACTGTGCATTCGGGTGAGTCGCAGCCGATCTCTGGTCCGTTGTCGTAGAAGATTTCCGAGCAAGGGCCACAGGGGCCGGTGTCGCCCATCGACCAGAAGTTATCCTCTTCAAAACGGAAAATCCGCTCACGGGGGACCCCTTCCTGGTGGTGCCAGATATCGGCGGCCTCATCGTCGTCGGTGTAGACCGAAACGTAGAGCCGGTCGGTATCTAGCCCCATGTGCTTGGTGAGAAACTCCCAGGCATAGGCGATCGCTTCTTTTTTAAAGTAATCCCCGAAAGAAAAGTTGCCGAGCATTTCGAAGAAGGTGTGATGACGGGCAGTGCGACCGACATTTTCCAGGTCATTGTGCTTGCCGCCGGCGCGCACGCATTTCTGCGAGGTTGCAGCCCGCAGATAGTCGCGTTTTTCCGCTCCAAGAAAACAATCCTTGAACTGATTCATTCCCGCGTTGGTAAACAGCAGGGTCGGGTCGTTGTGTGGAACCAGTGAGGATGAGGAGACAACGCGGTGCCCTCGATCTTCGAAATATTTTAGGAAACGGGCGCGGATCTCATTGCCGGTGATCATCTGCAACTACCTTTCGTTTTTTATCAAGCCTTACGGTTTGGGACGGTGAGCGATTGAACCAGGGATGATAATCGAAGATGCCCGGTTTGAAAAGACTTTTGCAGGGGGGCTGCTGCGAAAGGAGGAAAATCAGTTTTGCTTTTCATGCAAAATGTTGAAAATCTCTTCCAGGGGAAAGCCACGGCGCTGGAAAAAACCGACCACCCGGCGGCGTTCCCGTTCATCGGCGGTAGCATAGCTGAACCTAGGAAAGCGGCGCTCCAGCTGTTCACGCAGCAGGTCCTCGCTGGGGAATTCACCACTGGCGATTTCCAGTGCCTGCTGAGCGATGGTTTCGTCGATACCACGGTGGCGCAGTTCGAGCAGCACTTTGCGGCCAGTACCGCGGCCGCTGCGCATCAGCGCGCGAGCACGTTCCAAGGCATAGCGTTGGTCATCGAGATAGCCATAGTCACGGCACTTTTCAATGCAGTTATCGATGGCTGGGGCAGCAAAGCCGAACTGGCGCAGCTTATCACGCAGTTCGGCTTCACTTCGGTCGCGGCCGGTCAACAGCCGAAGGGCGGCAGAAAAAGGGTCAGAAACGGTCGATTTCGACATTGCCTTCGGCGTCCAGCCCCTCTTCCTCTTCTTTGCCTTTTTCGAAGCTGCTCCAGGAGCTGTCAGAGGTGGAGTCGATGCCGGAGAATTTCAGTTTGAAATCGTCCGGGTTGGAGCTCTGGCGCAGCGCCTCCTCGAAGGTGATGGCCTCTTTTTTCACCAGATCCATCAGCGCCTGATCGAAGGTCTGCATGCCGTAGGTGGTGTAGCCCTGAGCAATTGTGTCTCTCAGTTGGATGGTTTTTTCCTGGTCGTCGATCAAATCGCGCACCCGGGCGGTGGAGACCATCACTTCGATGGCGGCGACCCGGCCTTTGCCCTCGGCGCGGGGGACCAGTCGCTGGGATACCACGCCCTTGAGAACACCGGAGAGCTGCAGGCGGATATGCCGCTGCTGGTGCGGGGGGAACATCGAAATGATCCGGGTGATGGTTTCCGGGGCATCGATGGTGTGCAGGGTTGACAGCACCAGGTGACCGGTTTCTGCAGCTGCTAGGGCGGTTTCTGTGGTCTCGACATCGCGCATCTCGCCGACCAGAATGATGTCCGGATCCTGCCGCAGCGAACTTTTCAGCGCGGTGGCAAAGCCGGTGGTGTCGAAGCCGACTTCCCGCTGGTTGATGATACATTTACGGTCGCGGTGCAGGTACTCGATCGGATCTTCGATGGTCACCACGTGAGCAGTGCGGGTGCTGTTGATGTGATCAATCATCGCCGCCAGGGTGGTCGATTTTCCCGAACCGGTGGCGCCGGTGACCAATACCAGGCCGCGCTGTTCGGCGGCGATCTTTTTTAATACTTCTGGCAGCAACAGTTCATCGAGGGTGGCGATCTTGTAGGGGATAGCCCGAAACACCGCCGAAACCGAATTGCGTTGAGAAAAGACATTCACCCGGAACCGTCCCAGGCCGGGAACCCCATAGGCCAGATCGATTTCACAAATCTCTTGAAAGTTCGCTTTCTGTCGGTCGTTCATGATCCCTTCGCACATACTGCGTACCGCTTCGGCGGTCAGGCGGGGGGCTTTTGGCAGAGGCCGCAGATTGCCGTCGATCCGGAATACCGGCGGCAGTCCGGCCTTGAGGTGAATGTCCGAGGTGTTCGACTTCAGCGCCATGCCGAGAATTTCATTCAGATCCATGCCATTATCCTGTCAGGGGGAGTGCTGGGCAGCCTGCATCGGCGACCTCACTCCTGATCAATGGTCTCTGTTGGGGTTTCTCCCAGGCCGTAGAGTTCACGCAGCCTGGATTCGATTTCGTTAGTCATTTCAGGGTTTTCTTTGAGGAATTGTTTGGCGTTTTCGCGCCCCTGGCCGACCCTTTCGCCGTTGTAGGAGAACCAGGCGCCACTCTTTTCGACGATGTCGTTATCGACTCCCAGATCAAGGACATCGCCTTCGCGTGAGATGCCGGTGCCATACATGATGTCGAATTCCGCCTGTTTAAACGGCGGTGCGACCTTGTTTTTCACGACCTTGACCCGGGTCCGGCCACCGATCACATCCTGCCCGGACTTAAGCGCAGCGATGCGGCGGATATCCATGCGCACCGAAGAGTAGAATTTCAGCGCGTTGCCGCCGGTGGTGGTTTCCGGATTGCCGAACATGACGCCGATCTTCATGCGGATCTGGTTGATGAAGATGAGGCAGCAGTTCGACTTGGAAATCGCTCCGGTCAATTTGCGCAATGCCTGTGACATCAGCCGGGCCTGCAGCCCCATGTGTGAATCGCCCATCTCGCCTTCGATTTCGGCCCGCGGGGTCAATGCCGCGACCGAGTCGACGACCAACACGTCGATGGCGCCGCTGCGGATCAGCATTTCGGTGATCTCCAGCGCCTGCTCGCCGGTATCCGGCTGGGAAACCAACAGGTCATCGGATTTGACGCCCAGGTGGCCGGCATACTGAATGTCGAGGGCGTGTTCGGCATCGACGAAGGCTGCGATCCCGCCATTTTTCTGCACCTCGGCGATAATGTGCAGGGCCAAGGTAGTTTTGCCGGAAGATTCCGGGCCGAAGATCTCGATGATCCGACCCTTGGGGACACCACCCAAACCCAGTGCCAGGTCCAGGCTCAGGGCGCCGGTCGAGATATATTCGATGGCCGGCATCTGGTAGTCGGAACCCAGGCGCATGATGCTGCCCTTGCCGAATTGTTTTTCAATCTGGCCCATGGCCAGTTCTAGCGCTCGATTGCGGTTTTCGTCAGACATTCCTGCCTCCCTTGGCATGGTGAACTGTAAATCAGCTAGATAATCATTTTAGTTTATCAATGCGCTGTACCCAGAATAACCCTCTGCAGCGGGCTGTGGACGGCCCCGGCAGCAGTCAGTCGGCTGGAGTACAGCACCAACTGGTCGATCTTCAGGTTACCGAACTCCTGTGACAGAAAAGGACACAGGGCTTCAGGATTCGCCCTCGGGACCTTGAACCGCCCAAGAGTCAGGTGCGGCCGGTAGGGGCGAACATCGTTGAGCAGCCCCAGCAGCTGCAGCCCGCTTGCCAGTTCCCGGTGTAATGCGATGAGCTGATCCGGCGGTTCCAGCCCCAGCCAGAGGACCCTGGGGTTGCGGAGGCCAGGGAAACAGCCGAGGTTTCTTATTGTGACATTAAAATTCTTTTTCTTTTCTCCTATCGATACCATAAGCCGGCCTATTTCTGCAAGCTGCTCTTGTGTTTGTTCGCCAAGAAAATGCAGGGTCAGGTGAAGGTTGTGGGCTGCCGCTGGCTTTAACTCGGGAAGGGCCGCTTTCAACTGCTGTAGCAGCTGGGAAAGGCGCTGCTGCAGCGCTGCCGGCAAGGGTACCGCGATAAAGGCCCGCAGCAACTCAGTATTACCCTTTGTCATCGCCGCCTCTGGTTGGTTGGTGGAGAGGCAGGAGCACATGGAAGCAGCTGCCCGATTCACTGCCGGGGGCATTCTCCAGCCAGATCATGCCGCCGTGGGCTTCGATCATCCCTTTGGCCAGCGGCAAGCCGAGTCCGGCACTTGGGCCCTGAATCGAATTCCGCTGTTTGCCATGCAGGCTGATATCGCCGGCACCGTGAAATTTATCGAAAATCAACAGCCGATCCTGCTCGGCGATCCCGACGCCCGAGTCGATAATGCAGATATCCAGATGATCGTGCAGCGGGGTGCGGCGGAAAAACTCTGGGCAGAAAGGCTCGATTTCGCTCTTCCGTCTGACCAGCTCTTCGCTGCTGATATATCCTGCCGACAGGCTGATTTTCCCTTCTGGTGGGGTGAACTTCAAAGCGTTTTTGAGGATGCGTTCGAGAGCGATGCGCAGATGATAGTGGTCGCCCACTGGAGAGAGTTGATCGGTCAAGCTGCCTAATTCCAGCTCCAGGGTCAGTTGGCGCCGCAAGATTTCGTCTCGGTACTGCAGGGCCAGTTCGTTCAGTAACAGCGATAGGTCGACCGTCTCCTGGGCCAGGTAGATGTCACGCGACTCAATGCGTGCCATCTCCAGCAGATCCTCGACCAAACTGTTCAAGCGTCGGCCGCCCTTAAAAATAGTTTCCAGCAGCGCCCGGCTCTCCGGCGGCAGTTCATGCCGCTGGCCTTCGAGCAGTTCGGTGGCGGTGATGATCCAGGTCAAAGGGGTGCGCAGCTCGTGGGAGGCCAGGGCGAGAAAGCGGTCCTTCATCTGATTGGCCTGTTCAAGGGAGCGGTTGCTCTCTTCCAGGCGGGAGACGTGCTCGCGCAACTGCCGTCTGGAGCGATCCAGTTCACGTTGGCTGGCATGGGTCAGGCGGTGCTGCCATTCCAGCTTTTCCAACAGCTCCGAGGAGTCGATGGCGGCCGCCAGTATCTGGCAACAGTTGCCGAGCAGGGCGATTTCTTGTTGGCTGAACTGCCGGACGGTCTGCTGGAACAAAAACACAACCCCAAGCAGTTGGTCGTGGGCAAACAGCGGGTGGGCCAGCAGGCTACACCAACCGGCCGCCAGGGTTGCCTGGCAATAAAGTTGCGGTTCTTGCGCTAAATTGCTCCAGGTTTGCGGGGAACCGCTCTGCACCACCTGGGCGATCAATCCCTGGCCGGCGGGCACCTTCTGCAGTTCACGAACCAGTTCGGCATCAATTCCCTGTTCGGCAACCAGATGGAGGGGCGAGTCGGGATCATGCAGCTGGTAAATCCCGCAACCGTTTACCTGAAATGCTGTTTTGAGGCAGAGCAGCGACTTTTCCAGCAGCTGATTTCGATCGCGGCAGGTCGCTGCCAGCAGCGAGATCTGCTGCAGAACCTGCAAATGTTCAACCTGCTGCTGTAAATCGACCAGCTCAGCTGGCCCGACTGCTTTTAGTCGAGAGTCTTTACTCATGTCGGTCTTGTCTCACCTAGCCCGTGGAACTGCTGCGAACATAGCGCCGCAGCCACTCCATCGCCATAAAAGCTGTCATCCGTTGCACTTTCTGCCGGTCACCGTTGAAGCGATAGCCTTTGACATGCGTTCCATCTTTACTGGCCAGGGCAATGAAAACCGTGCCGACCGGTTTCTCCAGGGTGCCGCCATCCGGGCCGGCGATGCCGGTTACGGAAAGAGCCAGGTCGGTATTGGCAGTGCGCAACAGACCTTCGGCCATCGCTTTGGCGCAGGGCTCACTGACTGCACCATGCTGGCGGATGATCGGCAAGGGCACCTGCAGCCAGTCGAGCTTAGCCGAATCGGCGTAGGTTACTGCGCCCCGCTCGAGAAAGCTCGATGCCCCCGGTTGGCTGGTCAACAGGCTGGCAATCAGCCCGCCGGTGCAGGATTCGGCCAGTGCCAGAGTCAGTCCGGCGGTCGTTAATAATTGGCCAAGGTTCCCCTCCGGCGTTTCCCCGTCGCGCGCCATCAGGTGGTCACCCAGTTCCTGCAGCAGCAGAGCCTCGGCCTGATCAAGGCGAAACTCGGCTCCCTCATCGCCGGCTTTCAGTTTGACCACCACCAGCGGATACTCCAGAGCGAAGGCGACCTCGATCCCCTCCGGAAATTGCTGGTAAGGGATCAACTGATCGATCTTCGGTTCCGGCAGACCAAAAAATTTATAGCTGCGTTGTTGTCGTGGACCACTGCCGGGATGCCGACTCTGTAACAGGGGCAGCACGGTCTGTTCGAACATCGTTTTCATCTCATTCGGCACTCCGGGCAGAAAAAACAGCTCGCAGTCCCGTTCTTTGATCCAGAAGCCGGGGGCGGTGCCAAGCTTGTTCGGTAGCGGAATGGCATGTTGTGGCAGCAACGCTTGGCGTTCGTTGTTCGGTTCCATGGTGCGGTTGCGCTGGGTAAACCAGTCCTTAATCATCTCCAGCGCTTCTTCGTTGATCACCAGCGAGCGGCCGAGGGCGCGGGCTGCGGCCCGGGCGGTCAGATCATCAACCGTTGAGCCGAGGCCACCGGTGACAATAACCGCCTGGGCATGTTGACTGAGGTAGCGCAGCGCCGCTTCGATCTCTTTTTCCTGGTCTGGAACCGACAGTGAACAGCGCAGCCGATATCCCTGGCGACCCAAAATCTCCGCAATTGTGCCAGTGTTGGTGTCGGCCAGGTCGCCGCTGAGCAGTTCATCGCCGGTGGTTAAAACGGCAATCTCAAAGGGTGGCATAACATCTCCAATAAATAAAAAAAATCAGGCAAATAGTGCTAGGCAGACCCGCAGGACCAGGGCGGCGTAGATACCCGCCACCACATCATCCAGGGTGACGCCGACGCCGTTTTTCATCTCCCGATCAAACCAGTTGGCCGGCGGCGGTTTGAGGATATCGAAGACCCTGAACCAGATAAAACCGAGAATCGCTGCTCCCCAGGAAAAGGGCAAAAAAGCCACCGTGACCAGGTAGCCGATCAGTTCGTCAATCACGATCCGGCCATCATCCGCTTCGCCATAGAGTTTGCCGGCGTGTTCGCAGGTCCAGAAGCTTAAAAACAGGATCGCCAACAGCGTGAGCAGCTGTAACGGCCAGCCGAAGCAGGAGAGATAGTAGTAGCAGGGGATTCCGGCCAGGCTGCCGAAGGTTCCGGGAGCGACCGGCGCATAGCCGAGACCGCCGTTACTGGAGAGCAGCAGAATCAGCTTGCGGAGTGCCCCGCGAGGTTCTGAATCAGTCATGATAGGTTTTCCTTGTGGTTCTCGGGGTCAAGCTGCTCACGGGCTGCCGCTTCGACCACTCGATAGATTTTTTCCAACGCCTGGCCGCTGGTTCTGGCCAGCCGTCGGCAATCTTCGTATTCCGGCGCCAGACGTAAAAACAGTCCGCCATCATAGAGCAGTTTGACCTGTGCTTCACCATATTTGGTGCTGACGCTGGCCATCCGCCGTGCCAATTTGTAGCGCTCGCAGGAACTGCTGCGCACGCCTATAGCACTGCTCTGATGAAGGATCAAACGAGCCAGATCCGCAGCCTGCTGGGGTTTGCAGACCAGGGTCAGTTTCACTCCGGGACGATTCTTTTTCATCTGCAATGCAGAGTAGCCGGCGTCCAGCACACCGGCCGCAAACAGTTGCTCAAGCAAAAAACCGAGCTGTTCGGGACTGCTATCGTCGATATGGGTTTCCAACAGCTGGACCTGGTCTTTGGCAGGCTGCTCGTTGCTGGCCAGGTTTCCGAGGATACCACGCAGCAGGTTGGGGCGATCCTCCAATTGCCAACCGCCGACTCCATAACCGGTCCTTTCGATTTGCAAGTTCGGTATTGGGCCGAATTCAGCAGTTTCAGAAACGATGGTGGCGCCGGTTGGGGTGACGAGTTCTTTGTCGCAACCACTGTCGATCACCGGTTTCCCAGTCAGTATCTCCAGGGTCGCAGGGGCCGGCAAAGGTAGCGCACCATGGGCGCAACGGCTCATCCCGCGGGAGAGTGGCAGCGGAGCACAGATGATTTTCTGCACCTCCAGCAGTTGCAGACCGATGGCGGCACCGGTCAGGTCGACGATGGCGTCGATGGCGCCGACCTCGTGGAAGTGCACCTGATCGATTTCGATGCCGTGGACCTTGGCTTCAGCTTCGCCTAAGCGGCGGAAGAAACGGCGGGCCAGATCTTTGGCCGGAGTGGTCAGATCGCTAGCGGTGAGCAGTTTGTCGATGCTGCTCCAGCTGCGGTGCTGGTCGGTCTCGCTGCAATTGACTTGAATCCGGCAACCTGCGATGCCGTGCCGCTGTTCGCGGCTGACTTTAAGTTCGAACCCTGCGACCGGCAGTTTGCGCAGTTCGGCCTCTAGTTGCTGCTGTTCGACGCCGAGGTCGAGAAGCAGGCCTAAGAACATGTCGCCGGAAATGCCGGAGAAGGTGTCGAGGTAGAGGGTTCGCATGCTGTCCCTGTAGGGGCGACCAAAGGGTCGCCTTTCTCTAAAAAAAGTCAAAGTCGCGGGGTGGCGGCCCCGCACGCCGCCTTCATTTCTTTGCTCGTCCAAAGAAACGAAGCAAAGAAAGACGCCTGACCTCCTTGCCCGCCTTTGGCGGGTTCCCTTCACTCCAGTGATGTAAGGCGCGCTCGCAAAACTCGCCTGCGGCTCAGACATTCCTCGCTTAATCGCCTTACATCTCTTCCGTTTCGGCGGCGTCACACGCGGAGGGAAATCACACTTCCCGATTAATCCGATTCGCCGCAAAGGCGGCGCCGAAGCCGTTGTCGATGTTGACCACGGTTACGCCGCTGGCGCAGGAGTTGAGCATTCCGAGCAGGGCGGCGATGCCGCCGAAGGCGGCGCCGTAGCCGACCGAGGTGGGCACGGCGATCACCGGGGCGGAGACCAGGCCGCCGACCACTGAGGGCAGGGCGCCTTCCATGCCGGCGACGACGATAATGACCGCGGCCTGCTGGAGCTTATCATTGTTTGCCAACAACCGATGGATGCCGGCGACACCAACGTCGGTTAACTCTTCGACCTGATTGCCGAGCATCCGCAAGGTGATGCTGGCTTCGCGGGCCACCGGGATATCCGAGGTCCCGGCGCAGACCACCAATACTTTCCCGCGGCCGGTCATTTCGATCTTCTGCTGCACCAGGCAGAGGGTGCGGGCATCGACATCGTAATCCGCTTCTGGAAACTGGTTACAGAGTGCGGTGGCTTTTTCATTGCTTAGCCGGGTGACCAGGATGTTGCCGCCCGCCTTGGCCATGGCGGTGAGGATAATTTTCAGCTGTTCCAGGCTTTTACTCTCCCCGAGGATTACTTCCGGAACTCCCTGGCGCAGTTCCCGGTGATGATCGATCTGCGCCACTCCCAGATCTTCAAAGGGCAGCTGTTTGAGCCGCTCAACACCATCGGCAACGCTGATCTGGCCATCGGCCAGTGATTGTAACAGTCTGGTCAGTTCTTTGCTGTTCACAGGAGGTCCTTAAAGCCCCAGCTCTGGGGCAATCTCTTGCATCGCCTGCAGACAGAGGTCGCAGAATTCTGGAATCGGAATACCTATTTGTTCGCATTCGGCGATGATTTCGCGGTTGGCTCCAGCGGCGAACAGTTTCTCTTTATAGCGTTTACGGACCGACTTCGGTTTAACGCTGGCCAACTTCTTATCGGGATAGACCAGTGCGGTGGCGATGATTAGTCCGGTGATGGTTTCGCCAGCAGCCAGAGCATGATGCAAACGTGTCTTCCTGGTGCGGTCATGGGCTGCGGCGTTGTGCATGCAGATCGCCTCGATGATCTGTTCGGTTACCCCTTCCTCGCGGAGAATCCGCGCCGTTTCGTGGGTGTGGCGGGGCAGATTGTTCAGGGTTAATTCGGCATCCAAGTCGTGCAGCAGGCCGGCCAGCCCCCAGAGGTCTTCCTCCTCACCAAAATGTCGGGCGAGTTGGCGCATCACCGCCTCGCTGGCCAGGCAGTGTTTAATCAGGTTCGGGTTGCTGAGGTGTTGGTCGAGCAGTTCGAGAGATCGTTCACGGTTTATTCCGTACGACATGCCGATTGTCCTCCTGAAATAAAGCGAACCCAAAGCATACCAAAAAAGCCGGGACTGCCAAAGCGGCTTTCGGGTAGTGGTTCGGCTTTGGCGATGAAAAAGGTGCCGCAGAAGGGAATGAGGCGGGGTGCTTATGAATACATCAATTTTCCCCAAGGGATGTTGTCGATTATTAGTGGTAATTGAGAAGCGCGTAGCCCGACCGCGGCTAAACTGGTTTCCAGGTCCCCGGTATTGATTCTTTCAATTTCAATCCCGGTTAAATAATGACTCGCCAGGAGGTCTGCAAGATAAATGACATGAACTGGCATGCGTTGATCTCTTGGTGCCGCTTCTGGAGTGTGATGGAAGCGGATTGCTGTGGGCAGGGGTTCTGGCAGGTTCCACAGATGCGCCAACTGCTCACCGGCCTGCGTATGGTTGATATCGAACAGCCGACTTTCAAGCTCACAAAAATCGCTCGCCTGTCGCTCCAGGTGCAGATAGAAAAAGGGCAATGACTCGGCAACAAAGCCATCCAGCACAATTTTGCCGATATCATGAAGCAGTCCTGCAGTGTAGGCCAAGCCCTGATCTATCCCGCCGGTAAAAATTGCAATTTCTTTAGCCACATGGGCGGTCGCCAGGGCATGTTTGTACAAGCCGTTTTGCAGTAGTGCGTAGCCCTTGTCCTGATCGGTGTAAATGATATTAACCGCAGCTGAAATGATGATTTCGAAGAGATTTTTTTCTCCCAGCAGAACCATAGCCCGGTCGATCGAGGCAATATTTTTGGAAAAACCGAAAGCCGGTGAGTTGCAATAGAGCAATACCCTGGAGGTCATTACCTGATCGCGTTTAATCTCTTCAGCCAGGTTCTCAAATCTGGAACTTGTCTCCTGGGCTAATAATTGCGTGATTTTCACGGCCACTTGCGGAATCGGTTTAACGCTGGAAATCGTTTTTTTGAGTATTGCTGCAGAAGGTTTGGCAGGCGGAGCAATGTCCGACCCCTGATACTTGTTGCTGAATAATTCGATCGTGACCTTCCAGTTGGCCGTATCGAGCAGCATTGAACAGGGGTTTAACCCGCCAACAGCAGTTTTCTCGAGGGGAATCTGTTGCTGAGCTAAGAGGTCCAGAACCAGATCGGTGGTCATTTGCCCAGGACCTAGGTCTTGAGTCATGTCGTGCGGTTGTGGCATCAGGGTGCCACCGGCAACCGAAGCCTTGAGCCGCTGCTTCAATGCCCCTGAATTGACCAACTCAGCGATCAATAAGTCCAAGCCTGAGCGGGCATAATGTTCTGGATGGCGTGCCGAGCTACGTCCAATCGGTTCGCTCAACAGAAAATGGATCATCCCCCCGACCCCAGCAATCTCATCGTAAACCGCGAGGCCAACCCCGGAGCCTAAAAAGCTACAAAGGAAACCCGAGGAATTGGTTTTGACGACGAAGTTTCCAGGGCTAACCAGTTCGCAGGTGCTTTGCCGGTAGGCCGCAGGGGTATGGTGGAGTTCTAGGAGTCGCTCTAAATCATCATTTTTGACAAAAGTTGAAGTGCCGGTTTCTTCCATTTAGCCCCCCGATGACTATTTGGGCTAAAGAGGGGTGTTGTTTGGCTGCTAAAGCTGTTGAGTGATGCCCCCTCTCAGGCCTCCTTTTGAAACTACGAAAATATAATTGCATTTGGTTCAGACACCCGCATTGGCGGGAGCTTATCCCTGAATCGATGGAAATCTAAGCAAGTATTAACTATAGTGGATTTTCATTGTTTTGCCATGGAAAAGCAAAAATAAAAATATTTTACTAATCTGTCGCGGTTTTGGTTGACGGGTCATTTATGGATTTGCTGTTCCTTAAACCTAGTTCGAACAATTGTATATATTAGAAATAGAATAGGGTTAATTCATTTCTTGCCGTTGACCGCAGGAAACGAACGAGGTAGCTTCGCAGGCAGATTTGAATCAAGATCTGGAGGCTGTATGGAAGAGATGCCGCAAGAAGAAAATGCACCATTGAGTAAAACCCGCCGCAAGCAGTTGGCCAAGGAGATTGAGCAACTGGCTGAGCAGCTGGTGGACATGCCGGAAAATCAATTTTCCCAATTGCCCCTGAGCGGAATTCTGCTTGAAGAAGCACAGCTGGCTCGGACGACCAAAGGGCGCGGTTCTCAACGCCGACAGCTTAAGCATCTGGCTGCGGAGTTACGCAAACGGGAGGAGGAGCTGTTGGAGATAACGCAGCGGCTGCAGTCCCTCGATCAAGTGGAACGCACGGAAAAAAGAGCCTTTCACCAGCTGGAAAATTTGCGCGATCGGCTTTGCGATAAAAACAGTTTTGATGAGGCTTTTGCCGATCTGCTAGCCAGCTATCCGCAGATCGATCGTAAAGGGGTTGCCCGTTTGGCGCGCTCGGTTCATCAGCATAACGACAGGCGCGCTTATCGGGAGATATTCAGACGTCTGCGGGATGAACTTGAAAGGCAGGACGACCAAAGCTGTTGAAAACCTGAATCAGTGGATACACGGTGGATTAAAAGCGCAAGTGCTTGGATTGGATGAGTGCTTCAAAAATCTAAGTTGCACCCAAAGGTTCAGCGGTGATTTTGGAGTGCGCAGGCGATTCAATGGCTTGCGCTCTTCGCCGGCGGATATTCACTGATTTAGGGGAAATATAATGAAGAAAAAAAGTGGTCTGCGGGTGACTTTTCGCGTATATTCCCACGTTGAGTATAGCTCCTGTTTTTTGTTCCACCTATTTTTGTCGACTCGGTACAGGACTTATTAGCTGTACTTGATTATCTGCCGGCGACTGGCCGGCGCATAGACACAAGGGAGGAGAGAGTGATGAAAAAGGTTCTGATTCTGGCACTGATGGCAACTCTGGGGATGACCGGTTTGGCGCTTGCCAGCGGTGGCGGCGGTGTCCACTGGGGGTATTCCGGCGACACCGGTCCGGCTAATTGGGGGACCCTGGCTCCTGAGTTCAAGATGTGTGGCGAAGGTAAAAAACAGTCGCCGATCAACATCACCGGCGCGGTTAAGGGCGACCTGCCTGAGCTCAAGCTCAACTATGATGATTCCGATCTGCACCTGGTGAATAACGGCCACACCATCAAGGCTGATTATTCCGCCGGCAGCAACATCAATGTCGGTGGCGACAAGTATGAACTGCTGCAGTTCCATTTCCACAGTATGAGTGAGAATGCCATCGAAGGGGAACTTTTCCCGATGGAAGCCCACCTGGTGCATGCTAATGCAGCCGGCGAGCTTGCCGTTGTCGGGGTGATGTTTAAAGAGGGCGAGGCCAATCCGCTGATCGAAGAACTCTGGAAATACACCCCGTCAAAAGCCAACTCCACCATGTCGGTGACCGGTTCGATCAAGGTCTCCGACCTGCTGCCGAAAAGCCCTGCTTACTATGCTTTTACCGGTTCTCTGACCACCCCACCCTGCACCGAAGGGGTGCGCTGGATGGTCCTCAAACAGCCAGTGACCGCATCCAAGGAGCAGATTGGAAAGTTCCGCAGCTTCTTCGACGATCATGACACCAACCGCCCGGTTCAAGCGCTCAACGGCCGGACCGTTTACAAGTAAGTCTACATTTTCAAGCAGTGAAAAAGCCGCTGTTGCCATATTGGCAGCAGCGGCTTTTTTTTGGGGGGGCTTTTGGCAGTAAAACAATCAGCCGATCAGATCAAGGGTCCTGTCTTCCATCTCGGCACTGGCTTGCAGGGCTTTCAGGTTTGCTTCGTAACCGCGCTGAGTGGGGATTATCTCGGTCAGCTCCCTGCCTAGATCGACGTTGGAGAGTTCTTCCAGCGAGCCGTCCGGCCGGTTGATTTTGACCCCGGGGGTGTTCACCGGCTGTAGTTTCGCGGCCACTGCCCCGGTTATTCCTGCTTCGAGAACTGTGGTCGATGCCTTGAACCCTTGTGAACCGCTGTTGGTGATGTTGTTTGCGATCACTCCCTGTTTGATCCCCAGGGCTTTTAGGGCGGAGATGTTGTTGTTGATCGAGAGCGGCATAGCACAACTCCATGATGAGAGATGATTTACATTTTGCTCCAGAAGTTAAAATTTGTCAATCTTAATCATTCTCTGATTTTATTGGCCACTGGGCCAGCCAGCCCAGTTGTAAGACTCCATAGAGGCCAACCAGAATCGCTTCGGCAGTATCGTGGCGCAGGCTGGTCGGTTTTTTACCGCCCAGTTGGTCGATCACCTGACGCGCCAGTCCATCGGCTTGTTTTTTTGCTTGGGAACTACTGCGATGCTGGCGGGCAAAGAACAAGGTTTCGCGCCACTGCTGGGCATGGATCTGCTTGGCCTGAATAGCCAGTTTTTCAGCTTCGTGCAGCCAGAGTTCGGCCAGCGGCCCGCCCCCTTCCAGCAGCAGATGGGTCGGTCGAGGGGGCTCGCGCAGCAATTTACCGATGACTTTTTTCAGCTTGGCCGGGGAAGAGAGGTGATGGGAACGGTACCAGAGTAGTTTGGGATCGGGCGAATAGAGCGCCAGGCCGGTATGCAGGCCGACATCAACCGCGAGGAGATGTTCTGCAGGGATTGCCATATGGGGCTCCTAGGAGGCTGTCCGAGAATAAGGGCCGAAGCGAAAATCCAGAGGTTTGAGAACAGATTTTGGCTCGTTTGAGAGCTCATAGCTGTAGCTATGGGCCGAAAAGGAGCTGAAATATGGGCCAAACAGCTGGGTTTGCAGCCGGCCTTCTATTCTCGGACAGCCTCCTAATCTCCCTGAAAATCCTCTTTGGTCTTTTCCACCTGCTCGGCGTAGTGCGCCAGCAGGGTTCGTCGCGACATCATGTAGAGGACTTTTTGCGGATTGTCCGTTTCAACCACTGGAATTTCTTCCAGATTACGTTCGGTGAGTTTTTTCATTACCGTGGTCAGATGTTCATCCGGCGTCGCGGAGATGACTGTATGGGTCGACATGTCGCGGGCGTTGACCAGGGTCGGCGGAATGTCTTCGTTAAGAATCCGGCGGATATCATTGACGGAAAAGATTCCGGTCATCAGTCCAGCAGCGTTGACCACCGGGTAATAGGCGGTTTTTGCCGTGGCGATCTTATCGAGAATTTTTGGCAAGGTCATTCCTTCAGGGATCAGGGTCGGTTTGCGCCCCTTCTTCGCCAACTCGCCGACCCTCAGCCCTTCGAGCACATCGATGACGAAATCACCCATATGTGCTGGAGAATCGAAGCGTCCGGGAACTTGTTTTTCATAGATGCTGTTTTTGCGCATGACGATCATCGCCACTACGCAGACCAGCATCAAGGGTGCAAGCAGGCCGTAGTTGCCGGTCAGCTCAGAGACCATGATCAGAGTGGCGATCGGCGCGTTGGCCACCCCGGCGAAAAAACCGGCCATGCCGACCAGCACGTAAGCGCGCGGGTCTTGGGTCAGGGTTGGAAAGAGCAGCTCCGAAGTGGCGCCAAAGGCCCCGCCGAGCATCGCCCCGATCACCAGGCTGGGGGCGAAGACACCGCCGGAGCCGCCGGAGGAGATGGTTAGACTGGTGGCGATGATCTTGGCCAGGGCAATCACCAGCATCACCCAGAGGGCCATCTTGCCGTACAGTGCCGCCTGCACCCAACCATAGCCGGAGCCAAGCACCTGCGGGATGAACATCGCCATCAGCCCCAGGGCCAAGCCGCCCAGCGCCGGTTTCTGCCAATTCGGTAACGGCAGTTTGCGGAAGGCGTCGCGCATACCGTAAAAGGTTTTCACATACACCACGCCGAGCAGGGCACAGGCCACGCCGAGAACCAGGTAAAGCAGCAGCTCCAGCGGGTGTTCGAAGTGAAAATGTGGGGTTGCTAGCAGCGGCTTCCAGCCGGTCACCGCACCGAACAGCGAATAGGCGACAATCGAGGAGATGATGCAGGGGATTAAGCCTTCGTGCTCAAATTCGGGATCGCGGTAAAGCACTTCGACGGCGAACAACGCACCTCCCAGGGGGGAGCGGAAGGTGGCGCCGACCCCGCCGGCCATTCCCGCCAGCAGCAGGATGCGGCGGTCCATCGCTGAAAGACCGAGCTTGGTGGCGACAAAGGAACCGAATCCCGCGCCAATCTGGGCGATCGGTCCCTCGCGGCCTGCCGAGCCGCCAGTGCCTATGGTGACGATCGAGGCAAGGGTTTTAACGATCGGGACCCTGCCACGGATCACCCCGCCTTTGCGGTGAAAAGCCTCCAGGGCACCATCGGTGCCGTGCCCCTCAGCTTCCGGGGCATATTTATAGACCAGCCAACCGGAAAACAGCCCACCCAGCGCCGGCAGCAAAAACAGCCACCAGCGGTAGGGGACCGCCAGATCGCTGATCACGCTGGTAAAGGCCGACTCCGGGGAGCCTTCCAGCGGTGGGTGAAAGTTACCGATCTTCCCAAGCATCAGGTGCTCGACGCTGTTAGTGGCAAAATAGAAGGCGAGCGCCCCACCGCCAGCGACCACCCCGACCAGCACCGCCAGAATCAACAGGCGGAAGCCGCTGCGGTCGAGCAGTTTGAGCAATCTGGAAACGATCGGCATCGAAAAACCTTAAGACTTTAGTCAGAATAAAAATTGATCTGTTACTTAGCAGTTTTGCCCGCTTGGAACAAGGGCTATGTGGGGGAAGCGCTTTTCACGGCAGAGGTTTCGCTGCGGATGCGATTGGCCGCTGCGGCCAGTTCGTAGAGCCGCGGTAACGCCAGGTGGCCGGCCTTCCAGGGGAGCAGGAGGTCGAGCCCCTGCTGTTCAACCTCGGTTAGAATTTGCTGCAGAGTCGGGATAAGGCCGTCGGCCTGTTGTGGGAACTGTTGCTGGCAACGAGCCAGCAAGCGGCCGATCGCTTCGGTCTGACCGGCATCGATCAGTTGTTCGACTTTGGACAGGTCGATCCGCTTGCGACCATATTCAAGCAGGCGTTGCTCACGAACCAGGATTTTTACCTCGCGCTGTCCGCGGAAGGGGGTGGTCTGAAAATTGATCCGGCGTGGCTGAGTTGGGTGCAGGGCCGATGCATTATTCGGTTGTGGTGGCGGCTCTCCGGCGAGCTGTCTAGCCTTTACTGTTACATCTCGTACGCGGTAGTTATCAAGCATAATCACCCGATCAGCGACAGCCAGGTAATCTCCGGAACCGCCAGTGACGATAATGCTCGAAACCCCTTCGCGCTCGTAAAGTTCCCGCACCCGGTGCAGCAGCGGGGTGATCGGTTCGCGATTGTCCGGCACCAGCTGTTGCATGCGGGTATCGCGAATCATGAAGTTGGTTGCTGAGCTGTCCTCGTCGATCAGCAAGCAGTCGCAACCACATTCGAGAGCTTCGATAATATTAGTCGCCTGCGAGGTGCTGCCGCTGGCATTGTCGGTGGAAAAGCAGTCGGTCGGCCGGTTACCTGGAAGGGTGCCTATAAAGGGGGAAATGTTGACGCTGTTAACGGCGCGGTGGTCCTCAGCACGGATTTTCACCGCCGCCGGGGTGGTTGCCACCAGTTCTCGGCCGTCGCCAGGAATATGATTATAAACGCCACGTTCCAGCGCCTGCAGCAGGGTTGATTTACCGTGGTAGCCGCCACCGACGATCAGGCTGACGCCGCGCGGGATGCCCATGCCACTGACTGGGCCACGGTTCGGCAGGCTGAGACGGCATTCCAACTCAGGCGGAGATTGAAAGGGGAGGCCCTCTGCCAGTGGCAGATCACTGATGCCACTGGCGCGAGGCAGCAACGAGCCGTTGACAAGGAAAGCGACTGAGTCATTTTCGGCCAACCAGCGGCGCAAATAATCCTGATCCTCGACCTGTTCGAGATGCTGCCATAGCTCAACCTGGGAGCGATCGATCCAGCGTAACCCAGCGGTAACGACCTGTGGAAGTTCCGTGAAAAACATCTGCTCGGCTTCTGTACCGAGAATCGAACGGCCTGAACCGGGCAGGGCGAAGAGCAGTCGGGCATCAAGCTGTTTTGGGTCGATCAGTAGTGCGTTACGGCGCAGTACCTGCTGGCCGCTGGTGGCGATCTCAATGTCACCGCTGCGGCCGGTACCCCGCCGGCCTTTAACGTACTTCTTGATAGCAGCGGCAACCGCGCGGCCAAGGTAATCTTCTAGCGCGGTATGGCGGGTCCGGGTTTGCCAGATTTCCGTTGGAATACCGTGCTCTTCGGTCGTGACTTGGACGCTGATCCGCGAAGGCAGGGCGAAGGGATCGCCCTGGACATGATCGATACTTAAGCTGAAATTACCGAAGTCGTAGCGCCCCTGCAGCTGCTTGTAGGCCTTGTAACCTCGGCCATCAATCCGTTTCAGCAGACTGCGCAGGCGTTCCATGGTTATGGCTCGAAGCGCGGGACCAGAAACTGGCGGTAGAGTTTATCGGCCAGTTGGTCGGTGCCAGCCCCCTGGAGCTCGGCAAAGGTCAGCAGCGGATCGGCCAGCAGCAGCCCTTCCGGATGCTTTCCGGACCAGAAGTTCTGCAGACCGAAGGGCTTCAACATGGTCAGATTTCCGTTCGGATCGGGAATCAGGCTCAGTTTTTCCTCAAGCTGCATCTGCTGCTCCTGTTCCAGATAAAGGACCGCACTTTGCGGTTGAAAACCGCTGACCATCAGGGCTGCGGCCAGTTCACCGCCGATCAGCAGATGTTTGCCGATCCCAAGCTGCTTAAGCTGTTCCGGCAGCTGGCTGATCGTGCAATTTTCGGTGAGCCGGTAGTTTTGCCGTACCAACTTGGGGCGCAGGGTTTCAAGATAACCGAGCTGCCAGCGCTGCAGCAGCTCTTCCATGGCGACCAGTTGGCGTTCGCCATTTTCAACCCTCAGGTTGCCCCGCTTTTCCAGTTCTCCAAACAGCCCGCCGATCGCTCCCAGGGCAATGCCGGCATCTTCAGCCAGGACCCGGTAAGTCGCGTTGACCGCTTTGCGATTGCGCAGAAACAGGTAGACCAATTTCAAACCAGCGGTACGGAAAAGTTTATCAGCTCCCGGCGCTTTTGGCGTATGTTTCTTGCCGTTGATTTCAATGTAGATCGGCATCTGGTTCAGGAACAGATTCCCGGCGCAATCGGCGTACTCGATCCCTTTGGCTTTAAGCTGATCCGCCAGTTTGGGTGAGATGTAGTGGCTGACCAGCAGTGGGCTGGCATTGTCCGGCGCCGGGGAAGTTTTGATCTGGTGGATGACCAGCTCGAGCAGCGCCGGGGTTAATTTTGCAACCACTTTGATGTAGAAATAACGTTCCCCCCAGGGGCCGGACAGGCGGAAGGTGCCGGCGAAGGGGCCACCGACCTTTTTCAGCATGAACTCGATTTTGCTCTGCGGAATCCCGCGGATCGCTTTCATGCTGTCGTAGATGATCTGTTCGTCTTTTTGAAGTTCTTGGCGTGGCATGTTCCCTCATTTAAAAGGCTTTGTGTTCATTAAAACATGAATGTTCAACAGTTCCTGATGATTGAATAGTTGAACAAAATGGCATGCGCTTTGTCAAGCCAAAGAACCCTGAGGAATAAAAAAACATTTCCCCTGCGACGGTCAGGCGCGTAACACGACCAGGGTGACATCATCATTGAAATCTGGTTTTCCAGCAAACCTCCTGGCCTGCTCGAGCAGCTTGTCGAGGATCTCCTCAGGAGGGTCGCTGTGGTATTCCACCAAAAGTTCACCGAGTCGCTCCTCGCCGAAAAAGTTTCCTTGCGAATCCTCCGCCTCGGTGAGCCCATCGGTAAAGAGCAGCAGCAGGTCTCCTGGTGCCAGTTGAATCCGTTTCTCTTCAAACCGCACCCCGGTTTTGATCCCCAGGATCAATCCTTCGGCATCCAGCCTCTCGCAGTCGCCGGTTTGGGCTCTAAACAACAGAGGCTGATTGTGGCCGGCATTGGCGAAGCTCAGTTGCCGACTGTCGGGTCGATATTGCAAGTAGAACATGGTGATGAAGAGTTCGGCGCGCGAGAGATCTTCGTTAAAAAAATCGCAGAGCGCACTGAGGATTTTTGCCGGACTCAGCAGGTCTCTGGCTTTAGCCTGGATGAAGGTGCGTGCCCAGCCCATAATCAGCGCCGCGCCAACGTTGTGTCCTGAGACATCGGCGATTACCAGGTCGAGACTGTTCTCACTGCTGGTAAAAAAATCGTAGTAATCACCGCCGACCTCACTGGCCGGGAGGCACACCCCAGCAAGCGAGACCCCGGCGAATTTGGGGGTGTGGGTGGGAAGAAGGCCCTGCTGGATGACGCGGGCAATCTGCATTTCTCGCTCTTTGGCCTTGGCGGAGAGCAGCTTTTGGGTCTGCTGGTCATTGCGCAGGGCCAGACCCACCTGGCCGGCCAGGTTGTGGTAGAGCTCGAGAAACTCTTCAGTGAAAATATCTTTGGCTGACTTGGAAAAAGTTGAGAGCACCCCGATCGGTTCTCCTTCGATACAGATCGGCGCGTGGGCAAAGGATTTGATCCCTTCGCGATGGATCACCTGCGCGGAGATCGGCTTGTCTAAAAAATCGGTATCATTGGCAACAATCATGGAATTGGTGAGAAATGTTGCACCCGGGTAGGTGTCCATGTTGAGTTTTCTGGATGATGAGCCGAAATGTTCCGAGCTCATTCCGGTCTGGCTGCAGACCACCAGTAGTCGTTGTTCCGCATCGAGAATTCGGATGACACAGAGATCGAGCCGAAACTGCTGCCGGAACAGGTCAAGCATCTCATCCAGGATGGTCTGCAGGTCGGCCCCGCTGGCGACCAACTTGGCCGCTTCATAGAGCACGCTCAACTGCTCACGACTCGATATACGGCTGATGGTCACCGAACCGAAAATATCGAAGACATCCTCCATCTCACTGCCCCGGGCGGCGAGGTAATTTTCGATGATGATGTGCGCCGGTGCTGCGCCGACCGCTCCGGCCAGGGTGCGTTCAGTAAACTGCTTAAGCTGGGGCAGCTCAGACCCGGACAGACTGCCGCGGGCGTCGATCTCCCACTCGCCCAGGTAGTCGGCGATGGCCGTATGGGCTTGCTTTTCGCCGATGAACTTGCCCATCAGATCGACAAACTCGATGATGGTTGGCGCTTTACTGAGCCTCTTTCGTGGGGGCTCCTCGACCGGCGCGCGGAAGGTGTCAACGAACTTGCCGACCTGTTCGATTTCAGCGCTTGCAGGTTTGCAAAGCAGCGAGAAAACGACCAGGCCGCCGATGTTCAGCAATAGGGTCCAGAACAGTGCGTGGCTCCAGGTATCGAGGCCGCTTAAACCGAACAGCTCCATGGGGCGCAGTAGCTTCAGGCCGAACAGGCCGTTTTCCAGGATGTCGCCGTTGAGCCAGCCGGAGCGGGCAAAGGAGGGGATCAGTAGGGTGTAGAACCAGGTGATGAAGCCACAAATCAGACCGGCCAGGGCACCGGTTCGGTTGGCCCTACGCCAGTAGAGCCCGATTAGCAGGCAGGGGGCGAACTGGGCGGCGGCCAGAAAGGAGATCTGCCCCATGTTGGCCAAGGCATAGGAATCGCCGATCGCCTGATAGTAGATGTAGCCGAGGAAAATGACCGCGAGAATTCCGATCCGCTTGATATTGATCAGGATGCCGGAAATATCCGGGCTGCGGAACAGGTTGAATTTCAGAATCACCGGCATCACCAGGTGATTGAGCATCATCGTCGAAATGGCAACTGAAGAGACCATCACCATCCCGGCGGCGGCCGACAAGCCGCCGATGAAAACCAGTACTGCAAGCAGCGGCTGCTCAGCCTGCAGTGGCAGCAGGAGGGTAAAGTAGTCGGCCCGTGCCACATCGCCTTGAAAATAGAGCAGCCCTCCCAGGGCGATCGGCAGGATAAATATCGCTGTCAGGTACATATAGCCAGGAAAGCACCAGGTTGCAGTCTTTATCTGGTTTTCATCGCTGTTGCCAACCACCATGATATGGAACTGCCGGGGAAGGAACATCACGCCGATCATCCCGACCAGAATCAGGGTGAGCCATTGACTGTAAGGGATCTGCTCGGTCCCGAGCTGGAGCAGATAGCTGCGCTCCGGGTACTCAGCGCCGAAGCGGGAGAAAATATCGATGAAACCATCGAATAGACCGTAGCTGACAAAGATTCCCACCGCCAGGATGGCGACAAGTTTCACCAGCGATTGCAGGGCGATGGCGGCAATCAGGCCATCGGTGCGTTCCGAACTGTCCAGATGGCGGGCACCGAACAGGACGCTGAACAGCCCGAGAAGCAAAGCAACATACAGGGCGGTATCGATAACTGGCTGCTTCCCGGTGAAGGCTACCGCAGCTCCGCCCGCCTGGGTGAGCAGATCGAACTGATGGCGACTGCTTTGAGTTGCAGGGCGATGTAGGGGGAGATGCCGATGATGATGAAGATCGTGACCAGGGCACCGAGCAGGGCTGATTTGCCGTAGCGGTCGGAGATGAAGTCAGCGATGCTGACGATATTCTGTTCCTTGCAAATCCGGACAATCTTTCGTAGCAGAAACCACCAATAATAGGCCATCAGGCTGGCACCGAAAAAAATGGCGAAAAAGTCCAGGCCAACGGTAGCGGCTCGGCCAACATTGCCGTAGAAGGTCCAGGAGGTAAGGAATACCCCAAGTGACAGGGAGTAGACATAGGGATTGGCAACCAGGCTTTTCCCGGCTACCCGTCGTTTGTCGGCATAGAATGCCAGCGCAAACAGCACGCCAAAATAAGCCATTGAAATTACAGCAAGGTTGACAACTGAAATCATGCTGGGCCTTTGGGATCAGCAAGTCTGTGCACACAGAAAAAGCCTAGCACAGATTAGCGAAGCGTCTACGATCCAATAGAGGAGGATAGCAGCCTGTACGCTAATATTTGAACGGCAGTTGTCAGCTTTTCTTCAGCGGGTTGTCCAGTGACTTTAATTGCTAACCTGAGGGGGGGCGGGTTTGAAAAATATGTTTGCAAAGAAAGGCGGCCTCAACCATGAGTTGCGACCGCTATTGGGAGGGACTGTGCTTTTCGGGGAAGGATTAAGTTGCTTATCGACCATATTTCTCTGTTAGCTCGGGATTCGGCCGCTATCTGCGCCCCTGCCCAAACAGTACTGCTCTGGCTTTCTCGTCCATGGTCGCATTGCTGTCAATTTCTACCGCCCGGGCATAGGCCCGTTCGACCGCCGAGCGGCTGCCGACGGTTTCGAACCATGCTTTCAGGTTCGGAAATTCATTCAGGTTGATTCCCTGTTTTTCATGCGGAACGATCCAGGGGTAACAGGCCATGTCAGCGATGGAGTAATGATCATCGATATACTTTTGTCCGGCCAGGCGGGTATCGAGTACCCCGTAGAGCCGTTCGGTCTCTTTCTGATAGCGCTCGATGGCGTAGGGAATCGGCTCAGGAGCGTACTGGTTGAAGTGGTGATTCTGGCCGAGCATCGGGCCGAAGCCACCGACCTGCCAGAACAGCCATTCCAACACCTGGGTGCGGTGATAGGTGTCGGTCGGCAGAAACCGTTCGATTTTGTTTGCCAGGTAGAGCAGGATGGCCCCCGATTCGAACACCGAAATCGGCCCGGCGCTGCCATCCGGCTCACGATCGATGATCGCTGGAATTTTGTTGTTCGGGGAGATGTCGAGGAATTCCTTCTCGAACTGCTCGCCGGCGCCAATGTTGACCGGAATCAGTTGATAAGGGAGGTCGGCCTCTTCGAGGAAGATGGTGATCTTGTGACCGTTGGGGGTGGGCCAATAATAGAGATCGATCATGGTGGCAAACTCCTTTCTTTGAGAGTTGCTCTACCATTCTAACAGAGCATCAGCAGCGCGCTACTCTAGGCCTTCCTCACTCGTGCAGACCGGCAGGCGCAGCAGATAAATTGTAATGCACAGACCGATGGCAATGAGAAATATTTTGATCCAGAACCATGGGATGAAAAACAGGACAGAAATCGGGATTGAGACCCAGACCAGGGCAATGGCGGTTAGTTTGGCCCGCAGGGGAATCCCCTGGCCATCCAGATACCCCTGTATCATTGGGCCGAGCTGTGGATGCCCAAGCAACCAGTTGTGGAACCGCTCCGAGCTGCGGGCGAAACAGGCCGCTGCCAACAGCAGGAAAGGGACGGTTGGCAGCAGGGGCAAAAAGATACCGAGGACTGCTATCGCCGTGCAGCTGAGGCCGATGGCAACCAATAATATCCGCAGACCCCGATGGCTGATGGTTGGTTTTGGGTTTTCCGACATTGCTATTGTGTCTCGTCTTGCGGAAATAATTTGCAGTTGCCGACCGCAAACCGGCGCTGCCAATTTAACTCAGACATCACTCGAGGTCAAAGCGCTGGATGGTGAAGAACACTTTGTCGAACGGATTTATAAATAGAGGAGGTTGTCATGAAGCCAATGTTGCAAACTTCTTGGCGATAGCCGCCAGGCCTGAGTTTTTTCGCTTTGCTGCCCAGGGGTGTTTCGCATGATTGCAAACCTGGTTGAAAAGTTATTGTTATCAGGCTGTTATGATTTTCTCTTAGCTTTGGCCCGATTCCTGAGTGAGCTGATTTTTTGCATTTTCGCAAATATGCTGATTCTTCTGGCTCGTTTCTCAAGCCATTAACATCCTGATAATACTTGTTTTTATCGATATTCTTGGGGATTTTAGAACATTGGTATATTCGTTGCTCATTAACTTGGCGACCCAGAAGATTCGTTGGGCATGACTGCAAGCAGCCAGGGGAGGAATTATGCAGGCAAAAATAAATGGCGTGAGGATCGGCTATGATGATTTTGGCCAGGGACCGGCGGTCCTGTTTATCCACGACTATCCAGTGAACCGTCAGATGTGGCAGGCACAGGTCACCCCTTTGGTCGAGGCTGGCTTTCGCGTGGTGCTCACCGACCTGCGCGGGTTTGGTGAAAGTCAGCTCACCGAGGGGCCGGTTAGTCTCGCGACTTACAGCGCAGATATTATTGGTTTGCTCGATTACCTCGGAATCGGTCGTGCTGCGGCTTGCGGCCTCTCCCTGGGAGGCTATGTGCTGTTCGACCTGCTGGAACACTATCCGCAGCGGATTGTTGGTGCCTGCCTGGCTAGCAGTCGACCGGTGGCGGACGATGTCCATGAACGGGCTAAGCGGGCAGAGCTACTCGCTGCCCTGGAAAATGGACAATTGGAGGCTATTAAAAAGGAGTTTGGTAAGGTTTTGCTGCCAGGACAGGACGAAGATTACCCTGAGAGCTTAAAAGAGGATGTTCTGCGCTGGTTGCAGGAGTTAAAAAGCGCACCGCTGGCTGCGGTTCTGCAAGCCATTGGACAGCGGAAAGACTATACCTTTTTGCTCAGAAGTCTTAAGATTCCGATGCTGTTGGTTGGCGTCAAGCGTGATCCAGCGACCCATCAACGCCATACCGACATCATGGCCCAGCATCTCCCTAACTGTTTTCGAGCAGTGAAAATGAATACTGGCCGCTTGGCCAATCTGGAAAATCCGCGGGAATTCAATCAGCATCTGCTGGAGTTTTTACAACGATTGGCTCCACTGAAACAACCGGGTTTTGCAGAAATGCTGCGCTCAGTGGGTTAGCCTCTCGGAATAAAACAGCAAAAAAAAACGGGGAAGGACCAGAGGTCCTTCCCCGTTTTTTCCGTGAGTGATTTTTCAGCCTATTCAATTTTACTGATCAGTACTTCGCGCGGCTTGCCACTGCCATCCGAAGGTCCGACAATCCCTTCCTGTTCCATCCGCTCGATCATCCGTGCCGCACGATTATAGCCGACCCGCAAGCGACGTTGTAGCATTGAAATTGAGGCCTGGCGGGTGTCGGAGACGATCTTCATCGCCTCATCCCAGCGGTCGTCGTATTCTTCTTCTTCGCCCCCCTCGCTGCTGGTCGCAGGTGGCGCCTGGAGGATCGATTTGTCGTAGTCAGGGTCACCCTGCTTGGAGAGAAAGTCGACCACTCGTTGCACTTCCAGTTCCGATACGAAAGCGCCGTGGACCCGCTGCAGGTAGCCCACGCCTGGCGGCAGGAACAGCATATCGCCCATGCCGAGCAGCGTTTCAGCGCCCATCGAATCGAGAATGGTGCGGCTGTCGGTCCGCGAGAAAACCTTGAAAGAGATCCGCGTCGGGAAGTTGGCCTTGATCAAGCCGGTGATGACATCGACGCTCGGGCGCTGAGTCGCGAGGATCAGGTGAATCCCGGCGGCTCGCGCCATCTGCGCCAACCGGGCGATCGATTCTTCAATCTCGCGACCGGCGACCATCATCAGGTCAGCCAGTTCATCGACGATGACGACGATGTACGGCAGGTGGCCGTGTTCCAGCTCATCTTCCGGCTCGATGAAGGGAGGAATTTCCATTTCGGCATCGAGGAAATCCTCGGCCGGTTCCGGTTCGGGCGGCAGGTTTTCGGCATCCTTGGCTTCTTTGACGAGCTTACGATTGTAGCCGTCGATGCCGCGTACGCCCTTATCGGCCATCAGCTGATAGCGCCGCTCCATCTCGCGCACCGCCCAGGCCAAGGCCAGTGAGGCTTTTTTCGGGTTGGTGACCACCGGTAGCAGCAGGTGCGGGATGCCTTCGTAGATCGATAGTTCGAGCATCTTCGGGTCGATCATGATCAGCCGCACATCCTCGGGGCTGGCGCGATAGAGCAGCGAGAGGATTATTGTGTTGATCGACACCGATTTACCGCTACCGGTCGAACCGGCCACCAGCAGGTGTGGCATCTTGGCCAGATCGGAGACCACCACATGGCCGAAGATATCCTTGCCGAGGGCCATCGGCAGCTTGCTGCCGGAACTTTGAAAGGCTTCGTCTTCAATGATCTCTTTTAAGTAGACGATTTCCCGATCCTTGTTGGGGATCTCGATACCGACCACCCCGCGACCGGGGATCGGGGCGACGATCCGTATCGAAACCGCTTGCAGCGCCATCGCCAGATCATCCTGCAGGTTGGAAATTTTATTGACCTTAACGCCCGGTGCTGGAGCAAATTCATACATGGTGACCACCGGACCCGGCTTAACCTCGACCACATCCCCCTCGACATTAAAGTCGAGCAGCTTGTTCTCGAGCATTTGTGCGGCTTTGGTCAAACTTTCCTTGTCGATCGGCTTAGGCTCGCCGCCTTCATGGTCGAGCAAAGCCAGGCCAGGAATATGGTAGGTGCCGCTCGGCTCCAGAAAGGCGAAGGCGACCTGGTTCTCTTCATCGGTCTTTTTCTGCTTCTTCTTGCTGACCTTCGGTTCCGGCAGTTTCTTCGGCTCCGGCGGTAAAATGCTCGGCGCTTTGATCTCCAACACTTTTTTCTCTTTTTGGCGCAGTTCCGCACGGGCCTTGCGGGCTTCGCGGCGCAGTTCCAAGCGGCGGCCGATCCGATCAAGGAAACCGTCGATAAACAGCACCAGTGAGAAGCGGGTGGAAAGGATCAGCGCGACCAGAAAGAATACCGCCAGGATGATCGTTGCCCCGCCAATATTCAGATAGCTGGAGAGAACACGTACCAGCACCCGGCCGATAGCCCCGCCAGCTTCGTTGATCTGGCTGTTGAACAGCGGAACCTTGTCCCATTTAAGCGCCAGCAGGCCGCCGAGAGTGATCTGTAGCAGTAAAAAGGCGATCAGGCGGAGGAAGCGGAAATGCACCTCGCGGAATTTCAGCCAGCGCCAGGCCAGATGCAGACATCCCAGCGGCCAGAGCAGCGCCGTCAGGCCGAAAGCCTGGTAGAGCAGGTCGGAGAGGTGCGCGCCGAAGACCCCGATCAGATTATTGATCCGGGTCGGATGCAGGTTGTTGTTGAAGGAGGGGTCGTTGTTGCTGTAGCTACCGAGGCAGAGCAGCAGGAAGATCCCCAGGGCCAGCCAGACCAGGCCGAGGATCTCTTTGCGCATGCGGCTTTCCGTCGGTACTTCAGGAATCTCTTTGCTCATGGATGATCGTTTTCCCATTTGATTTCACTCAGCCTAGCAAAGAATAACCGATAATGCCAGTGCCGACCAGCAGGCAGTAAACGGCAAATCCGAACAGCCGCTTACGGCGCACCACGTTCATCAGGCAGCGGATGGCGAACAGGCCGCTGACAAAAGCGATCAGCGCGCCGAGACCGTAGGCGGGCAGTTCGCTACTGCTGACCTGCTGGAGATCTTTTAACGACAGCAGCATCGCGCCGCCGACCGCCGGCAACGCCAGCAAAAACGAGAAGCGGGCTGCGGCTTCACCGTCGATGCCACGCAGCAGCAGGCAGGCGATGGTCGAGCCACTACGGGAGATGCCGGGGATGATCGCCAGTCCTTGCACAGCGCCGACCAGCAGGGCATCATTGACCTTCAGATCGGGTAATTGACGGCCATCCTTGCGGACCCGTTCGGCGACGATCAACAGCATCGCCGTGAGCAGCAGCATGCAACCGATGACCGGCAGGTTCTCGAACAGGCCTTCAAAAAAGTCTTTGAAGGAGAGGCCGATGACCGCCGTGGGGATCGAGCCGAGGACCAGCATCCAGAAGGTATGCCGGTCATCCAGGGCGTAGGAGTCCTTGCGGAAAAAGCAGCTCAGCAGTTTCCAGACATCCTCACGGAAGTAGATGATCACCGCCAAAGTGGTGGCGGCATGCAGCAGCACATCGAATAACAGCCCCGGTTGTTCAAAACCGGGCAGAAAGTGCTGGGCGATGGCGAGATGGCCAGAAGATGAGACCGGTAAAAACTCGGTCAAACCCTGGACCAGACCGAGGAGCGCGGCGTGAAAAATTTCCATTACAATTCAGTTCTCTTGATTTCATCAGCTCGGGCTGAGGGGCGCCTCGCCGGCTATGGATCTAAAAAAGTTATAATTCTAAAATCACCGGCAGAATCAGCGGCCGGCGGGCAATTCTTTTGTTGAAGCAGCGCCGTAAAGCTTTACGCACCTCGACCCGTAATTCCTCCCAGTCGCTGAGAGCATCCAGGCTGTGTTCTTTGAGAAGGTCCCGCACCGCTTGTTTGGCATCTTCTAGCAGTGCTTCGCTCTCTTCTGCATCTTCCGGCACAAAACCTTTGGTAAAGATATCCGGCCCCTGGACGATTTCTCCGGTCGACTGGTTGATCGCCAGCATCAGGATCACCAGGCCGTGGTTGGCCAGATGACGACGATCACGCAGTTCCATTTTGCCGACATCGCCGACCCCCTTACCGTCGACGAAAACCCGGCCGGTCTCAACCCGCTCTTCACGCAGCAGACCGTTGTCGGTGATCAGCAATGGCTGACCGTTTTCCAGCACCAGGGTGTTTTCCGCCGGCAGCCCCATCTCGATGGCCAGTTGGCGATGTTTGACCAGGTGCCGGTATTCGCCATGCACCGGAACGAAATACTTCGGCCGCACCAGGTTGTGCACCAGTTTCAGCTCTTCGCGGCTGGCGTGACCGGAGACATGGATTTCGCTGGTTTTCTCATAGAAAACCTCAGCGCCACGGCGGTAGAGGTTGTTAATCAGATCAGAGATTGCCTTTTCGTTGCCGGGGATGAATTTCGACGAGAGAATCACCGAATCGCCTGGTTCCAGCGCGATCTGTTTGTGGTCACCAAGGGCGATGCGCATCAGCGCGCTCAAGGGTTCGCCCTGGCTGCCGGTGGTGATGATCAGCACCTGCTCCGGAGGGAGTTGCCGCATGTCGCGCAGATCGATGAACTGCTCTTCCTCGATCCGTAGGTAGCCGAGCTTTCTGGCGATATCGATGTTGCTGATCATGCTGCGGCCGTTGATCAACAGTTTGCGGCCCGATTTTGCGGCGGCATCCGCGATCTGCTGGATGCGATGAATATTTGAGGAGAAGGTGGCGACAATCACCCGCTGCGGGCAGGTCGGGATGATCTCTTCCAAGGCCTTGCCGACGGTTTTTTCCGACAGGGTATAACCCTCATTTTCGACGTTGGTCGAATCGGCCAGCAGCAGCAATACGCCCTCTTCACCGAATTCGCCCAATCGGGCCAGGTCGGTATTCTGACCGTCGACCGGGGTCTGGTCGAGTTTGAAGTCCCCGGTATGCACCACCAGACCGGCCGGAGTCCGCACGGCCAGGCCGGCGCCGTCGACGATCGAGTGAGCGGCGCGGAACGGCTCCACTTCGAAAGGGAAAAGCTCAACCCGCTGGCGCGGCTGGACTTCAACCAACTGCACGCGCTGGTCAAGTTCAAATTCTTTCAGTTTGTTGTGCAGCAGCCCCAGGGTCAAGCCGGTGCCGTAGATGTCCGGTTCGCCGAGTTGCTGCCAGAGAAAGGGGACGGCGCCGATATGGTCCTCATGGCCATGGGTCAAAAACAACCCGACAATGTCCGCTTCACGCCCCTGCAGAGCAGTGATATCGGGCAGGACCAGGTCGATGCCCATCATGTAAGCTTCGGGGAACATCAGCCCGCAGTCGATCAGCAGAATTTTCCCCGCGTACTCCAGCGCCAGCATGTTCAGGCCGATTTCACCCAGCCCTCCCAGTGGCAGAACGCGTAGCGCTTCAGGCGGCGTGTTGCTCATCGCATGCAGCTCCTTCCAACATTCGGGTGATCGGTTCGCGGACCTGCCCTTTAAGGGCATCGATATCGACATTCTTTAGGCCTGTGGTGCTGACCGGCGGAAAAATTTCCAGTTCGACCTGACCGGACTTGATGATCCGCTCCTCCTTTGCAAGGACTTGGACGCTCCCTTTGATAGCAACCGGAACGACTGGAACCTGTGCTTTGACGGCAATCAGAAAACCGCCTTTTTTAAATTCCTGCAGTCGGCCGTCGCTGCTACGAGTACCTTCGGGAAAGATGACCACTGATGCACCGTTTTGAATCCGCTTGGCTGCGGCGGTTATGCTCTGCATCGATTTTCGCCGGTCAGAACGGTCGATGGGAATATAGCCGCAGCGGGCCATTGCCAGGCCGAATAAGGGAATATCGAACAGTTCCTTTTTGGCCATCCAGCGGAACTGTAAGGGCAGACCGGCATAGAGGATCGGGACATCGAAGTTGCTCTGGTGGTTGGCCAGGTAAATGGCCGGTTGGCCACGGGGAATATGCTCCGAGCCATGCACCCGCAAACGAATCCCGCCCAGCCATAGCGCGCTACGGCCCCAGATGAGGCCCCAATTGTGCACGGCATTCTGCCCGAAAAGCGAAATCGGCAGCGCCAGGAGCAGAACGAGCAGTGTCCAGGGGAAGAATGTCAGATAAAAAAACAGCGTGCGCAGCACGATGAACCTCCCATATAAACCTGAATCCGTGAGAAAATGCTGGATGAATGAGTGCAAGTCCTTGGATTGAATAGAGTGATGCAAAAGTCTGAGCCGTAGCCAAAGGCCCAGCGGTTATTTTTGCAGTGCTCAGGAAATTCAATAGCTTGTGCTATTCGCCGAGTACTCACTGGTTCCGGTCTAAATAAACGATCAATGATACTGGCTCTGTGCCGCTTTCGTCAATTTATTTTCCTCAGCCCGATCCGCTGGGTGCCACCGGAGGCTCTCTGGATGTCAACCTGCTTGAGAACGATGGCGATGCGGATAAGGGGGCGATATAGATGGTCCTAACGATGGATTTCACTCAGCCAGTAAAAGCCGAATCTGGGCATCACCAGACTGTTTTTGAAGCTGTCGGGCGTCTCGCCTTTGTACAGATCGACCAGCTGGCCATACTGTGGGGCCCAGGCGCCAATGTCGGAAAAATCAAGATGCTGAGGTTTGTTGCTGAAATTGGCGATCACCAACACCCGTTCAGTCTGCTTACTCTGCTGGTAACGGCCGAACACAAACAGGTGCGGATTTTCGACTTCAATCAACTCGCGATTGTTGAAATCGGCAAACACATTGATTTCTTTTCGTACCGCGATCATTTTTTTCAATTCGCTGAAAATGGCATATTCCACCGTTCCCGGGGTGTTCCTGAGGGCGGCTTTTTGCCAATCGATCGATGGCCGATGAACCCAGCGGGAGTCGCCCTGCTTATGCGGGTCCTCGCGATAAGAGTCGTCATTCAGGGTGCCGAGCTCGTCGCCGTAATAAAGCAGGGGGATGCCCCCGAATGAGAGGATCATACTGTGTAACAGGAGGATAATTTTAATCGAATCGTTAATGGCCTGATCGTCATTGGTTTCCAGCGCATGTTCCAGACCGACCAGAGAGGCCAATGCGCCGGAAATTCGGGCATCGCCGGTTTTTTCATTCTGGCCGAAGGGCAGACCCCGGGCGTGGGAATCGTCAAATCGACCGGTAAAATAATCGATCAGGAACTTGCGGTGGCGAAGCGGCTGGTAATCGCAGGCGAGAATGTCGCGGTCGTCGAACCCCAGACCGATATCATCGTGGCAGCGGATATAATTCAGCCAGGTCGCCCGCTCCAGTTTGACTGGCAGGTTTTTGATTCCCTGATTCAACAGCCTGGCATTTTTGGTGGCGACCGCATCCCACATCAGCGCCATAAAGGTTGCATTGTAAGCAATTTCGCACTCTTTGGCGATCACCGCGTCTTCGCCGAAGTATTTGATGACTTCCAGCGGTGCCACGATCGCTTCGGCAATAAAGACCACACCTGGGGCGGTGACCTGACAGCAATCTTTGAGCAATTGCAGAAGCAGGTGCGCCTCACGTTCATTCTGGCAGGTGCTACCAATCTTTTTCCATAAGAACGCAACGGCATCCAGGCGCAAGATATCCGCACCCTGATTGGCCCAGAACAGGATGATATTGAGCATCTCAATAAACACCGACGGGTTACTGTAGTTCAGGTCCCACTGGAAGTCGTTGAATACAGTCATCACCCAGCGGCCCATCTCCTCATCCCAGGTAAAATTCCCTGGTGAAGTTTCCGGGAAGATCTCCGGCATGCTCTGCTCAAACATATCGGGGATGTTACGGTTTTCGAAGCTGTAGTAGTAATCCTGGTAGACTGGATTTCCCGCCCGGGCCTGGGTTGCCCAGTAATGTTTGTTCGAGGTGTGATTGACCACAACATCCAGCACCAGCAGGATATCTCGCTGACTCATTTCTGCCGCCAGCCGGTTGAGATCCTGCAGGGTGCCGACTTCCGGGTTGATTTCGCGAAAATCACTGACCGCATAACCGCCGTCGCTGCTCCCTTCTGGGCAGAGCATGATCGGCATGACGTGAATCAGGTTCACACCCAGTTCCTGAAAGTAGTGCAACCGCTCCTGCAGGCTAACCAAATCGCCGGCAAAGCCCTTACAGTACAGGGCCATCCCGACCCATTTCTGACTGAGGAACCAGTTGTAGTCCTTTTCTCTGGCCAGGTCGAGTTGCCGGAGTTGGTCTGGGCGTTTGATATATTGGCGGGCCATGGTCTCGACCAACCGCTGGGCCTGCTGCTCGAAATCGTCCCGCTCACCGTAGAGTTTTTCAAGCAAGGAGTGAATGGCGTAGAAATTGGCTCCCAAGCGGGTATAGAAGTGGCGCAGATCCTGTTCCGATATCTCCGGCTTGATGCGGTTGAGGATGTCATTCAGCAGGGTGTGGGATACTTGTTCGTACATTGAAAATGTCCTGAAATTAATAGCTGCGGAAGCGGGATAGATTTTCTTTACCGCTGCCTGTCGGCTTGAAAGAGCTTTTGGAAATTTTCATAAAATTCCGGATCAGTGGTGGTCGCACCACGTAAGCCGATGACTTTGCTGGCAAATTGTTGTGCCCTGGTAATGATTTTCGGCACCGGCCAGTGTTCTAACAGACCGTGGAGATAGACGGCGCTAAAGGCATCCCCGGCCCCGACTGTATCAATCAGCTTAACGGTTTTTTCCAGCGACCGCGAATGAAAATCACCGGTCGAGGTTCTGACCAGTACGCCCTCCGCCCCACGCGTCAGAATCAGCTGTTCGAGATCGTACTTGGTCTGCAGCTCGGCCATGCTTTGTTCGAGGTCCCTGTCGTCAAAGCCAAGCAGGCGCAGCTCGGCCTGATTTAATTTGACCCAGCGCGCCTGGTGCAGCCATTGAGAGACAGCTTGGCGCTGCCACCAGGGAGCCCTGAGATTGACATCCAGAAAGATTGCCAGGTCCGGCCCCTGACAGAGCTGGTTAAACGAGGCTCTTGCCACCTCATGGCGTAAGCCAAGGCTGCCGTGGTAAAGGATGCTGCCGGCCGGCAAGGTCTCTGCAGCCTCACTCTCAATGAAATCGTAGGCCGAGTTCGGGACAATGTCATAGGTTGGTTCGTTATCAAGAATCTCAACCTCTACCCGGCCGGTCGGGTGCTCCTGGTCGATCTGCATCCGCTCTAGGTTCATCCCCCAGGCAGTCATCGCAGCGAGGATTTTGTTGCCCCAGGCATCGGCTCCGACCCGCGAAATAAACTGCGGGTTGTCGCCCAGCGCCTGCAGTTGCCAGGCGACGTTAAAGGGGGCACCGCCGAGGATCTGTTCACCACTGGGAAAACAGTCGAACAGCACCTCGCCAAAAATATACAGCTGAGATTTGGTTTTCATGTTTTGTCCTTTGGCACCCCCATGGCTAGTTGAAAACCAGGGATGAAATGGCAGACACCCTGCAGGACACCGGCGGCGTAGTTGCCGCCCAGGAAAAAGTTGTCATCGGTAGCGAAATACAGTGTTTCGTTTTGCCCATTCTGTTCAGACAGCTGCCGAGCCTGGCGTTTTATTTCGGCGCTGGCATTGGCCACCAGCACCGCCTGGACCGGGCTGCCCAGAACCGGCAGATCATTGCCGCTGTCACCGGCGAATATCACCTCTTGCCGCTTGTAGGCCAATTGCTGCTGCAAAAAGACGATCGCGGTTAATTTATTCGCCTGGCGCGGCAGGATGTCCAGCAGCCCGATCTGCTTCGGCTCATCGACGCTCCAGACCAGACTCGCCTTCACCTCAAGTTGCTGCAGGCGGTCATTAATTGCTTGGAACAGCGGCTCTCTGGGGGTAGCCAAGGGGAGATAGTAACTCAGTTTAAAGCGACTCTGTTTGCTCTGTTCCTGGGCCCTAAGCGCTGGCAGCGAACTGAGCGACCGCATGATCTGCTGACCGTCTACTCCGTGCCAATCCTCGGCAATTATGTTTTTCCAAAGCTCCAGTTCCTGCCAGCAGCCAGAACTCAGCCGGTAGATTTTGGTGCCGACATCAGCGATGACATAGTCCGGTTCAGGCAGATCGTATTCCCTGATCGCTTGTTTGACCAATGCCTGGTGGCGCCCGGTCACATACGCCAGAGCGACCTCAGGCCGATTGCAAAAGGTGCGAAATTGTTCGCGGGCTTGCGGATGCTCTGGCTGGCTGCCATTGGGTATGATGGTCCGATCCATGTCGGTGCATAGCAGCAATCTAGTTGGCTTCATCGGACTTACTGATCTCTTCCGGGTCTCGGCAGCGGTTGAAGAAGTCGTAATGCTCCAGAGCTTCCAGGATGCCGGCAGCATTGGGTTGGCTGGAAAAAAAGATCCGGTCGATATCGGCCAGTTGATTTAACTCCTCATCGTGGCGGTTGGCTACAACCGCTGCCAGGGTATTGCCGCGCATCATATCTTCATCGGCCCCGGAACCGCCGGCCACGAACACCCGCTCCAGGGGGATGTTCATGCGATCCGCGACGTAGCGCAGGGCCATCCCTTTGGACGCGCGCTGCGGTAAAATGTCGAGAAACTGGCCAAACGCCAGCTGGATAAACACTGCCTGCTCTTTTTGATGCAGGCGGGCTTTGATCGCCTCGATATCAACTAACTCCGGATCGATGTAATAACTGAGTTTAAAGCGACTCTGTGCTGACTTAGATTGGATTTTTAAGCCGGCAACGTCCGCCAGAATACTTCTGGTCCGGCGTGGCGACCACTGATGGTCGATATGCTCGCTCCAAGCGATATCCGCAGCCAATTTCGGTGCGTGGTAGATTTCCGTGCCGCTGCTGCTGATCAAGACGTCCGGTTCCGGGATGCCGTGTTTCTTCATCAGCTTTAAAGCGGAATCGAGGCGCCGACCGGTGGCGATAATGAAATAGGTGCTTTTTCTCTGGCTGCGCAACTTTTCCATCAGTTGCCGTAAAGACTGATCATCACCGATCAGGTTCTGGTCCAGATCGCTGACGATGGCACGATCGCGGTAGAGGCCTGAACGGCGTTGGACCGGCAGGCGAATTAGCTGCTCCGAACGCTGAGCTATCGGCTGAACCAGCCGCAGGTAGCGCTTGGCATGCGCCTCCCAGGAATAGTTTTCCCGCACGCCCTGCAACCCTTGCTCTGCGCAACGCTGCCAGAGTTTTCCATCTTCCAGCAGCTTGAGCAGGGCGCCAGTGATGGTTTCCGGTTCGAGCGGATCGATCAAGTAGCCATTTCGGCAGTTTCCGATAATATCCTGGGGACCGCCTTCTTCGGTCGCGACAATCGGCAGGCCGGATGCCGCCGCTTCGATCAGGGTCAGACCAAAGGGTTCGGTCAGGGCCGGGTTGACGAAAACTCCGCCTGAGGCTGCGGCAATGCGATAGATAAGAGGAACCTCATCGCGTGTGTGATGCTTGGGAATCGCCACCTTGCCGTAAAGATCGAAGCGGTCAATAGCCACCAGCAGCTCATAGAAAACTTCTTGAGCGCCTTCTTCGAGCTCTTCGATATCGTCCCGATTACCGGCAATGATCATCAGGTTAGCGCGCTGCTGCAGCCGCTCCGAAAGACCGTAAGCCTCAATCAGTGCTGTGATGTTTTTCCGTTTGTCCGGCCTGGAGAGGGCGAGAATGATCGCTTTGTCCGGGTCGTGGAGATGCCTGGTCAGTGCAGTAAAAAGCGCGCTGTTGATCTCTTCACCCACGGGTGGCCTGAACTGTTCAAGATTGGTTCCCGGCGGGACAACGCGCATCTGCTCCGGTTGGTAATGATCGTAGATCTCGTATTGTTCCTCGATCTCCTGGTGGGTGCTGGTAATCACCCGCTCGGCGGTCGCCAGGGTGGTCTCCTCAGCCTCAATCCGGCGACTGATGTTGTAACGGTTTTCAATCTCCTCGCCGGAAAGACCACTCGCCAGCAAGCGGCTGCGTTTGATTCTGCCGAGGGAATGGCCGGTATGAATCAGGGGGATTCCGAGTAGCTTGGCCAGATGCGAGCCGACATATCCGGCGTCAGCATAATGGCTATGAATGATGTCCGGCAGGTGACCAGTTTCCTTGAAGAAATTTGCTAAATTGTCGGCAAAAGCATTCAGGTGATCCCAGAGTTGCTCCTTGAAAATGTAACCCTCAGGGCCAGCCTCGACCCTTAGGATGCGTAAATTATCGGCGAGTGTTTCGATCGGTTGCGCATAGTGTTGGGCAACCTCAGCATCAATGATGCGGCGGGTGATCAGGTCGACCTTGCCGACCCCAGGCTGTTTTGCCAGAGCCTGGGCGAGCTCAACCACGTACAGAGTTTGTCCCCCGGTATCAGCATCGCGACCCAATTCAAGGTCCTGCCCGCGGATCAGGCCGTGAATGCTGAGCAGGGCGATATATATTCCATCGGCTGTTGCAGCCATAAATTCTCTTTAGCCTAAATCAGTGAGGAAACGGTGGATGAAGAGTGCAAGTGCTTGGATTGAATGAGTGATGCTAAAATCTGAGCTGCACCCAAAGGTTCAGTGGTGATTTTTGCAGTGCTCAGGCAATTCAACGATTTGTGCTATTCGCCGCCGGATACTCACTGATTCAGGTTTAGGTTTGATTCTTCGGGTTTCTCCCGAAGCGCCGACCATGATTAAAACCCTATCAAGCGGCACTCTCCTTTTCAAGTCAGGCTTCTCGGTGTCTGCCCGGAAAAAAAGAACTTTGATTCAGGATTCCAGGTATGTATCATGACTGTTTAGCGTAGCAGCTGTCGACCCGATCCGGTCGCTGTCTGCCGGGTTTTTCTGAGCGCTTTACTTCTAAAAATTGTTCAATTGATAGTTTTTTAGCGATAATTGATAGTTAGTAAATGACATAAAGGAGACATGCATGTCGGTAAACAAAGTTATTCTGGTTGGTAACCTGGGTAAAGACCCTGAACTGCGCTACACCCCGTCCGGTGCTGCGGTGGCGACTTTCTCGTTGGCGACCACGAACCCCTTTAAGGACCGTGAAGGGAACAAGCAGACCGAATGGCATAACATCGTCGCCTGGCGCCAACTGGCTGAGATCTGTGGCAAGTTTCTGCATAAGGGCAAGCAGGTTTATATCGAAGGCCGGATTCAAACCCGTTCCTACGATGACCGCGATGGCAACAAGCGCTACATCACCGAAATCGTCGCCGATCAGATGCAGATGCTCGGCAGTCGTGATGATCAGGGCGGCGCTGGTGGCTACGGCGGTGGCCAGCAAGCTGACAACTATGGTGGTGGGCAACCCCAAGGGGGCGGTCAGGATTACAATCAATCCCCACAACCAGCCCCAAAAACTCAGGGGAATGGCCACGGCGGCGGTCAGCCGCAGGGCGGCCAAAAGGCCGGTGGTGAGTTTAACGAGCCGGCCTTCAACCCGGATGACGAGATTCCCTTTTGAGGAATACCATATAGTTTTTCATAAAGTTTCAGCCCATGAGCCCCGTGTTCATGGGCTTTTTTTTTGGTTTTTCTTCTTCGACTTTGCGCCGAGAGACGTGAAAATGCTCCCTCTGCTATAATAATTAGTAACAGAGTGGCCCTGGGCAGCTTGCGCGTACACGGGACACCTCAAACCTCCCGAAACGCAGTGTTCTTTTTTATCCGGAAGCTTCCTGCTGGCTGGCGCTGGGCCTGTAACTGAAGATTTTTCAGTTGAGGGAGAGCGAAAATGAACAGACACCGATTATTTCTGTCGCTGTTTATCTGGCTGGGGCTAGCTTTATTGCCCGTATATGGCCAGACCTCCGGTCAGTCGTTTGATGGTTCCGATCTGCTGGCGGATACTGATAGCTTTCAATTTGCGCTGGAGAATAACCGTTCCGGCACCGCCAGCGAATGGCGTAACCCGGATGCCGAGTACTCCGAGGTAACGGTTCCAGTTAAAACCTTTCAGACCTCTGAGGGGAACTATTGCCGGGAGTTCCAGCAGACTATCACCATTGATGGCCGGCAAGAACGAGGTTATGGCACCGCCTGCAGGCAGCCTGATGGCCAATGGTTGATTGTTAATCCGCAGGATTTCCGGCAAGCTGATCCGCAACCTGTCAGAGTGACTCAAGTGCGGGCCTATGATCCGCCAAGGTATTTCGCTTATCCACCAAGGTACTACGCTTATCCGGCCCGTTATGCTTATCCCTATTACCCCAGGTATCTGTCCCTGAACTTCGGTTATGTAAAGCACAAGGGGTATTCCCACTACGGTCATCGTTACCACCGGGGATATAAGGGCAGGCTGCACAATGGTAAATCACGCCACTCTGGGTTTGGCAAGGCATATTACCGCTCAGGAACTCACCGCGGCAAATGGGGCGGTGGGCATCGACGTAGGTAGGGCAAAGCTGAACTCAGCTCTCCTCGATGCAGGAATTGCTCGATAGGAGGAGCGAGGACGCAATCAGCGGATTGATTATTTACCTTTTCGCCAACGCAGGAGCAAAAGGATGTTTGGCAAATTTTTCTCAACCCGGGATGATATTGCACCATTGATTATGCGGGTGATGCTGGGAATAGTCTTTCTGCCGCACGGAGCGCAGAAACTGTTCGGCTGGTTTGGCGGGCACGGATTTTCAGCAACCCTCAATGCGTTTACCGACAAAATGGGCATGCCGCTGGCCGTCGCTTTATTGGTGATTGCCGCAGAATCGTTCGGCGCCCTTGGCCTGATCGCCGGAATACTGACCCGCCTCGCCGCATTCGGAATTTTCTGCGTGATGGTTGGTGCGGTGCTGATGGCCCATTGGCAGCACGGTTTTTTCATGAACTGGTTCGGCAATCAGGCGGGCGAAGGTTTCGAGTACCACCTGCTGGCAATAGCGCTGGCGCTGGCGTTGATGATCACTGGCGGCGGCAAGGCGTCTCTCGATCAGCTGTTGAGCCAAAAGTTCAGTTGGCGGTGATGATGCCGACCTGGTTTTCCGGTGCGACCTTGTCGTACTGCACGAGATCATTCAATAGCTCCTGTCTTCTTCCCTGGCGACCGGCAGGGTACCTGGATACTCCAAAGAATTGAGAATCCTGTAGCCAGCCGGGTGCTGTGAATATCTGGGTTTATTGGAATGCCGGACTTCCGACAATTAACCGTCCAAAACGATCCGCATCAGCATTAATTAGACAGGTGAGGAAAATATTGGGCAAATGTTAATAATTTAAGCCTAAATTGTATAGTTGTGCGGCATTAAAACAATGCTACAGTTTTCATACCAACCCGGGCTGGCGGAGGCTTCGAGCCGATAAACTCTTTTTGCATGTGGAATCTTTTGTGACTGAGGAACAGGTTATCAAAATCATCCGGACCCACCTTGACCGGCAGTTTCCCAAGGAATGCCTAAACTGTGGCCGCAATTTTTCCTCGCTGAAAGACTACCTGCAAAACACCACCCACTTAGGCAAGCCACATTCCTTTGACGCAGAGATGGGGAACTGGCGGCCTCACTCACCATTGGGGACCGTTTCTTTTGCAGACTGCAAATGTGGAAATACTCTGATGATCAGCAGTTCTGGAATGGGTGTCATGACTATGCTGCAGTTGCTTTGGTGGGCCAGGCGGGAACTATCGCGAAGGAAAGTTGCGATAGGTGAACTTCTCAATGACCTTAGAATAAAGATAGACGAACAGGTTTTAGGCAAAGAAAAATCTTTTCAGGATGAAATCCCCTCAAATCACCCTAAAACAACACCTGAAAACGGAAACTTCGAATAGCGAAATTTTTGTGGATCGGTCTCATTCGTCGGCTACTAAGCTAGTTGGCACCACAGAATTGTGCAGAAAATTCAGTGATTTTACCCTTCGCTCAAAGCTCAAGTGGCTTCAGACTCTTTTTTTTAATGCGCCAGAACTGGAATCCCAGCACCAAAGATTATCTTCTGTCAGGTGAACTCCCCCGATCCATCGATCAGGTTCGCTGATTTCAAGCCAGTTTTTTCTCCCCGCAGCGACATCTTTGCCGATTGGTGTAATGGTCAGTTCTTGGTCCGGACTGGGAGGTGCTGTCAATCTCTTCCCGGTGGAAACTCTCAGTAGCGCTGGGTCAGCGTCCAAAAACTCTTGCAAGATGATCCAAAAACTTGCATCGCCGAGATAGCGGCGTTCTTCGGTAGCTTGGTAGAGGGCAAATACCTTGCCTGGCTGCTTTATCCCTTGGGTGATAATTTTTAGCGCCTGCTGCGCGGTGCGCGACAAGCCGCAGCGACAATTTGGGTATTCTTCTAATAGCCTGATAATGGCGCCCCGCAGAAATGGCAACGCCGAGGTATCGGTCTTAAGCAGGTCGCACCACTTCTCCGGGGTTGCTGAGCGCAGCGCTGCCCAGGATCTTTTGGCAAGAATCAACTGCTCTGCGGTGATCGGTTGCTCATGCTCGTACAGATTTTTCACCTCAGGAGGGGACAGCATTCCCAGGTATCGATCGGTGCAGATTATAGACAATAGAGTTTTCTCGGCAGGCTGCTGACTGAACCAGTCGAGTACTTGCAGGATCTGTAACTGGTCGTAGAGATCATGCTCAAACCATAAAATGACCTTTTTGTAGCTCTGGTAAGTTTTGAGGAGTGCATCCCTTTGCGTGAAGCTTTGCTTGATCGCTTCTGATTCTCCCCACCCCTGTTCAAAAATAAACTGCGTGCGAATCTCAGAAAGCTCAGTCAGAGATAGCCCGGCGGGGATGGGTCCATCGTGCAGGACGTCTCGCCAAGGGAGGAATGTGCCAGGGACCTCAGCTGCTTGCATGATTTTGACGGCGCTATCACCATTTGTGATGTTCAGAATGTTTTCCATGTTGATTTTCTGCTTTCAATCGCTGGGTTCGGAGCGCTACGGAGGCCCTTGTCTCCTCAGGAGACAAAGTCTGGCGACCCCTAATCTCATCAAATCCTAGCCGCTGACTTGCCTTCTGTAAAATAACTGGGGTAGAAAAGCAGAATAATCCTAATCTATTTCAACGGATCACAGATGCAGATTTGCCATTATCCCTTCAGCGCCATTATGGGTCAGGATGCGATGAAAACCGCTTTGCTGCTCAATGCCGTCGATCCTTCCATCGGCGGAGTATTGATCCGCGGCCAGAAGGGGACCGGCAAGTCGACGGCGGCTCGGGCGCTGGCTGCACTGCTGCCGCAGATTGAGGTGGTCGTGGCTTGCCCCTACCATTGCGATCCAGCTGACCTGGAGCAGATGCATGACGGCTGCCGTGAGCGGTTGGAGGCTGAAGGGCAACTGACAACCGAACAGCGCGCCATGCCGGTGGTCGAGCTGCCCCTCTCCGCCAGCGAAGACCGGGTGGTCGGCACCATCCATCTGGAACATGCGCTGAAAACCGGCCAGCGCCGTTTCGAGCCGGGCTTGTTGGCTGCTGCCAACCGGGGCATTCTTTACGTCGACGAGGTTAACCTGCTGGAAGATCATCTGGTTGATTTGCTGCTGGATGCCGCTGCGTCCGGAATCAGCCGGGTTGAAAGGGAGGGCTTGTGTATCACTCACCCGGCTTGTTTCATGCTGATCGGGACGATGAATCCCGAAGAAGGGGAGCTGCGACCGCAGTTTCTCGATCGCTTCGGGTTGCTGGTCAATGTCGAAGGGTTAGCCGATCCCGGGCAGCGCCGCGAATTGATCCGCCAACGGATCGAATTTGAACAGGATCCGCAAGCTTTTATAAAAAATTCTGCAGCTGAGGAGGCATTTCTCGCCGCACAAATCGCCGCCGCTCGGCAAAGGCTGGCACAGGTAGCTATTCCAGAGCAGGCCTACGAACTCGCTGTGGCGCTGGCGGTGGAATTGAAAGTTCACGGACATCGGGCCGATATCGCCCTGCTGAAAACGGCTCGTGCGCTGGCGGCTCTGCTGGAGAAACCGGCCGTCAGTGCGGCAGAGATCCGCGAGGCGGCCTACTTTGTTTTGCCTCACCGATTGCCGGGCGGCAATCTACTCAGTGCAGTGACGGCGCAGGAAACCCTGGCTGCGGCACTGGCAAAGGTTCTGGAAACCCTCCCGGAAAATGCTGAACTTGAACAGGTCGATGAGCTGGACAATCTCGATTTCATGTTGGTTGATTACGAATTCCCAGGTTCGGCTGCGGCCGGCACGATGCTCTTCCAGACGCTTAAAAAAAAACTTCGGAGCGACGCATCGATATCGATGACCAGCTCTGCCTCGCCCCGGTCAACCTTGATCAGCTGAAAATTTTCCAGAGTCATCCCGGCCGGCGTAGCAACAGCCGCAGGCGCGCCCGGACTGGCCGTCATTTACGCTCTGTGCCCCTGCGAGCCGGTGAGCGACAGTTTGTTCTGGATCTCCCGGCAACCCTGCGAGCAGCGATCCTGCGGAATGGCAAGGGACACTCCCACCAGAAAATTGACCCAGCCGATCTACGTTGCAAGCAGTTTTCGCACCGCCAGCGAGTGCTGGTGGTTTTTGTTATCGATGCCTCGCAATCGATGGGCGAGGGAAGCCTGGAGCGGATGAAGGCGGCCAAAGGGGCGATTCTGGCGCTGTTGACCGCTGCCTACCAGAACCGTGATCAGGTGGCGCTGGTCGCTTTCCGTGACCGGCAGGCTGAGGTGCTGCTGCGGCCGACCTCCAGTGTCCTGCTTGCTCAGCAACAGCTCCGAAAACTACCGGTCGGCGGCGCCACTCCCTTTGCTGATGGCCTCTGGCAAGCCTGGCAGTTGATCCGCAACGAACGTCAAAAACAGCCATCCCTGCAGCCACTGCTGGTCGTCGTCTCCGATGGCGAAGCCAACGTCTCGCTGGCACCGGGGGTAGAGATCTTTCCGGAGCTGTTTGGCATCGCTCAGAATATCTCCAAGGATCGAATAAACGCCGTGGTGATCGACAGCTGTGCCGGGCTTGGAAACAGCAAACTGCAGCAGTTGGCCGAGGACCTGGGTGGTCGTTATCAGCAAATTCGTGCACTGCATGCCGGTAAGTTGCTCGAAGCGGTACGGGCAGCGGAAATTGAATAATCTCCAGCTGTGGCAGACCCCAGCTTGACAAGTTCCAGCATTTCCTATCAAAATAAACGCCTGAACAACTATTCAGATGAGGTATTCGATGGATAAAGATATCTGCCTGACGACCTGTGTCAATCAACTGCGGGTCGAGCGGGTTCTGCAAGGATTACCGGAGCAAGAACTGCTGCATGGAGCTGTGGAGATTTTCAAAATGCTGGCCGATCCCAATCGATTGCGGCTGCTGCATGCCCTGGCGCAGGAGGAGATGTGTGTTTGTGATCTGGCTGAGCTGGTCGATACCAGTGCCTCGGCGGTCTCCCACCAGTTGCGGTTGCTGCGCACCGCGCGGTTGGTGAAGTACCGCCGCGAAGGGAAGATGGTTTACTACCGGCTGGATGACGAGCATGTCGACCGGTTGCTGCAGGAGGGGTTGCGCCATGCTGAAGAGGGCTGATTGTGGCAGCTGCTGCAGCGTTCCGGAAGCCGAAGCAGATTGTCGGATTGAGGAGGAGTCTGCCGACTGGGCCAGCAGTTGTCGCTTTGCTCTGCAGAATTTGGGTTGCGCCAGCTGTGCCGGAAAGATCGAAGCGGCAATTATCGAACTGCCGCAGGTGGTCGATGCACATTTGAATTTCACTGCCGGCAGTTTGCGCATCGAATCGCCGCGTCCCTGTAGCGATCTGCTCGGCGAGGTAACGAAAATCGTTGAGCGCTTCGAACCGGGGGTGAGTGTGCGCCCCTGGCAGGAAACGGGCCAGACCAAGCCGGGCCGGCATATCCGGCTACAACTCTGGCGCTTGGCCGGTGGGGCGGCGCTGCTGCTGGTGGCGCTGCTGCTCGATTGGTTTGTCTCCCCGGGGCTGGCAATCGTTGGTTTTTTGGCCAGCTATCTGCTCGCTGGTGGCTCAGTCCTTATGGCTGCATTCGCCAACCTGCGCCGTGGCGGCTGGTTTGACGAGCACCTGTTGATGTCGATTGCCACCATCGGGGCGATTTTCCTTGGTGAATATCCTGAAGCGGTGGCCGTTATGCTCTTCTACCTGCTCGGCGAAATCGTGCAGGGTCAGGCAGTTGACCGTTCGCGGCGGGAGATTGCCGCCCTGCTCGATATCCGCCCTGATAGTGCGAACCTGCTCGAAGGGCAGCAGGTCCGTAATGTTGACCCCAATCAGCTCGATATCGGCCAGCTGATCCTGGTGCGCCCTGGTGAAAGGGTGCCTCTTGACGGAGTGATCATCGAAGGGGAGTCGCTGCTCGACAGCTCGGCATTGACCGGCGAGTCGCGACCCCGGCGCCAGACCATTGGCGATGAAGTCCTGGCGGGGATGATCAACGGCACCGGCAGTTTGACCCTGCGGGTCGTGCGACCCTTTTCCCAGTCGACCCTGGCGCGGGTGATTGAACTGGTCGAGAACGCCAGTGAGAATAAGGCGAATACTGAAAGGTTTATCACCCGTTTTGCCCGTGTCTACACCCCGTTGGTGGTGCTGGCAGCGACCCTGATAGCGGTTTTGCCACCGCTGTTTGTTGGTGATTGGAACGCCTGGCTCTATCGGGCGCTGATCTTTCTGGTGGTTTCCTGCCCCTGCGCTCTGGTGATCTCGATCCCTTTAGGCTTTTTCGGTGGTATCGGCCGCGCCTCCAAGCAGGGGATTCTGGTCAAAGGGGGGAACTTCCTTGAAGCCCTGGCCAAGGTTGAAACCGTGGTGTTTGACAAAACCGGCACCCTGACCCGGGGAGTTTTCGAGGTGCGCCAGGTGCTGCCGCAGCAGGGTTTTCGTGCCGACGAACTGCTCGAGCTGGCGGCCTTGGCCGAGATCGATTCGAGTCACCCGATCGGGCAGTCGATCCGGGAGAAATATGCGCAAAAACTTGACCGCCGCCGGATTTCTGACCTTCAGGAACAGCCGGGTTTGGGGGTGGCGGCGCTGATCGACGGCCGCCGGGTGCTGGCCGGCAACCGTAAGCTGTTGCAGCAGGCGGAAATCAGTCCGCCACGTCTGGACGAGCCAGGCACAGCGGTGCATCTGGCGATCGACGGACGTTATGCCGGAGCGTTGTTGATTGCCGATGAGCTACGCGAGGATGCTGCCGGTGCGGTCGCGCGTCTGCGCCGCCTTGGGGTGACGCATATCGAGATGCTCAGTGGTGACCGGCAATGGGAAGTGCAGCGGATTGCCGAAACTCTGCGGCTGGACGGCTGGCGTGCCGAGCTGCTCCCCGACCAGAAGCTGGAAGCGCTTGAGCAATTGCTGTCGCAGCAGAAGCAAGGCAAACTGGTGATGGTCGGTGATGGTATCAACGATGCCCCGGTGCTGGCCCGTGCCGATGTCGGCGTGGCCATGGGGGGCTTGGGCTCCGATGCGGCGATAGAGGCCGCTGATGTGGTGCTGATGACCGATGAGCCGAACAAGCTGGTCACCGCTATCGAAACCGCACGGTTGACCCGCCGAATCGTCTGGCAGAACATCGCCCTGGCCTTTGTCGCCAAGGGGGGGGTGATGCTGCTTGGGGTTTTCGGCCTGGCGACCATCTGGCAGGCGATCTTTGCCGATGTCGGTGTCGCAGTTCTGGCGGTACTGAATGCGGTCAGGATCATTCGGGAGTAAACCATGGATGCAAAGCTCGATCTGAATTTTTTTTCCGAGCTACTCAATAGCATGAAAAATCCGCTATTGTTTGCGGACACTCAGCATCTGGTGCGCTATGTCAACAAAGCGGCAGAAAAATTCTATCCGAACGGCGACCAGTTGCTTGGTCGCTCGCTGCTCGATTGTCACAATCAGCAATCGCGGCAGCGGATGGTCGAGATCCTGCAAAAAATGGAACAGGGACTGGATGAAGAGCTGATTACCGATAACGGCAAGCGACGGATTTACATGCGGGCGGTGCGCAACACTGATGGCACTCTGCTCGGCTATTTCGAGCGTTTTGAGCCGCCAAGGGGGGAATGAAAAGATGCTGGAAGACCGTCGAGAGGCCCTACAGAAACTGCTGAACGACCCGGATCCGCAGGTTCAGCAGGCGGCCGCCGAATCGTTAGATGCCATCGAGGCGTTGGCGCAGGTTGAGGATTTGTTGACCCGGCTGAAAACCGGCAATCGTGGGGAGCGGGTCGCAGCGGCCTATGCTTTGGAACGGGTCAATGCGGCCAAGATTTTTCCGCCGCTACTCGAAGCGCTGCAGAGCAGCGATGCTGATCTGCGGGCGGTGGTGGTGCAGGTCCTCGGCTGTAAAAAACATCCGAAAACCCTTGGGGCGCTGGTGAAGATGTTGCACGATCCGGAGCCGGGGGTTCAGCTTGAAGCGATCAGAGCGCTGGCTGGATTTGCCGACCGGCGACTGCCGGAACAGCTCGTGCCTTTGTTGAAAGATTCGGATGAACAGCTGGTTTTGGCTACCGTTGAGGCGCTTGGTCAGTTGGCTTTTCCTGAAGGGGAGCCGGGCCTGCTTGGCGCACTGCAGGATCAGCGGGCACAGGTTCGCAAACAGGCGGCGCTGATGTTAGGGAAGTTGCATCTTTAGTTGCTAATCCGCAGATCCTCGAAAGAATGCCCAGGTCAGTTAAATTGCGCCGGGGGTTATTTATGCCGGTAAATAATCTTCCAGCTGGATCCCTTTGAGGAAAGGATCGACCTCGGCAACAATCTCGCTGTTGTCTGGCAGTTCCAATAACTCGGCCTCAGCGAGCTTGCTGCCGTCGCTGGCAAAGATGATCTTCAGGGTCAGTGACCCGGACTGACGGCGGTTCTGGTCGCAGATCAAGCCGATACTGCCATCGCGCAGCCGGACCAGGGTGCCGACCGGGAAAGGCCCGAGGAAATCAAAAAAACTCTGCAGATAGTCTGGGTGCAGGTGGCTGCCGCTAAGCTCGCTCATCATCACCAGCGCCTGTTTGGGGGAACGCGGCCGCTGATAGCAGCGCAGGGTCGTCATGGCGTCGTAGGTGTCAGCAATACAGGCCATGTCCGCCAGAGGGGTGACCGATATCCCGCGACTGTCGGCCGGGTAGCCGGTGCGGTCGAAGCGTAGATGGTGGCCGTTAACGATATCGATCACCTCTCCGGTCATCTGTTCCATTTCGGCAACAATTCTGGCTCCGTTGACCGGATGCTTCTTCATGGCTTCGATTTCTTCGCGATTTAGCTTACCCGGCTTGTTAACGATCTGATGGTCGATAGTCATTTTCCCCAGATCATGCAGCAAACCGCCCAGCCCCAGCTGGTGGAGCTCTGCCTCCGAGAGCCGGCAGGCTTGACCGATCGCCAGCGAGATGACCGCAACATTGACCGAGTGGGTAAAGGTGTAATTGTCGTAGTCTTTGAGCATCGCCATGGAGAGCAGGGTGTAGGGTTCCTCAAGGAGGGTTGCCAGCATCCCATGAACGGCGGTGACCGCCTTTTCCGAGTTGGGAATATGCCCCAGGCGGACATCGTTGAAGACATCCTCAACCACATGCAGGGCTTGCTGATAAACGATTTGTGGGCTGTCTGGCTCCTCTTTCATGAGGCTGGCGCGGATTGAGGTGGCCCCGGCATTGGCCAATCGCTCGGGGAGCTCTCCGCCAGTCAATTGCGGTAATTCTTGACAGAAAAACAGCAGCTGGCGGCTATCGATTCCGGGAAGAAATTCCACCGCTTGCAGCTGTTGCCGGTCGAGCAGGCGACTGAGTTGCTGGAGTGCGGGCAGCTGGTCGAGGCAGGGCACATCGTTAAGCAGCAGGGTACCATCAAGCAGGCCGATCGCCAGTTTTCCTTCCTGGCTGAGCAGCAGTTGCAATGTCTTTAAGGTATTTTCCAGCTGGCGCTGGATCTGTGGGTGCTCGGCTGGGTAGAGGCGCAGGCCCTGAAAAATGCCTGCCAGGCTGAAGAGGGCCTGTTTGAGATCTTCAAGCGCCATGAGCCTGTTTCTCAAGCTGGGCAGTGGCTTGTTTAAGTGCTCGGTTGACTGGCCCTTTGTTCGATTTCGGCAGTCGTTTAAGAATCGGCAGCAGGTGGGAGTTGCCCAGTTGGCCCAGGGCGGTAATCGCTTCTGCGCGCAGTTCTTCGAGGTGGGTGCGGCGCAGCAGGTTTCTGCGTCGGGCAATTTTCAGCAAGGGGATGATGCCCTGGGACGAGTTGAGATTGACCAGGGCGTGGATAATCTCTTTTTTTAAGTCGATCTTTTTCCCGAATGGGTCGAATTCAGTGAGCATGGCCGCCAGTGGGACAATGGCTTTGGGGTTGCCGAGAGAGCCGAGCGCGATGATAGCCGGTTGCTGGAGTTCGGTTGACGGATCCTGGCAGAATTCAACCAGCAGCGGAATTGCCTGGCTGCCGCCGATCCGGTGCAAAGCTTGAATCACTGACCGCCGCACCCGTGGTTCTGGGTGGGTTTTTGCTGTTTCCAGCAGTGGCAGGGCAGTTTCCAGGCGGGTTTCTCCCAGCACTGTGACTACGTTGCGAACCCGGTGCCAGGTAGTGCTCTGCAGGCTGTCTTCGAGTAGTCCGAACAGAGTTTCGCCCATATTGGCAAGGATGGCTGTGTACTTGCGGCGGATCAGTGCATCCCGCTCGGCGTAGAGATTGTCGAGCAGCTGAGGGGCGAGCTTCTCGCCCAGGCCGGTCAATGTCCGAGTCAGAGCTCGCCGCTGGGAATCCTTCAGGCTTTGATCGGCAACCGCACCGGCCAGCAGCTGCTTGATGTTGTCGGTCAATAATTGTTCGATGGCCTGGGCTGCTGATTTTCGTTGGGCCTGGCTGCGCTTCTGATCCCCCTGATGATTCAGCAACAGGCAAAAGACCGCCAGGCTGCCGGGCAGACCGGTCTGGGAAAAAAAATCCGGGGCGAGCTGGCAGGTTTGGCGGGTCAGCTGTTCATGCTCGGAATCCGCCAATGGTTCTTTCAGCAGCTCCAGCAGATCGCGCATGGTGTCGATGAGTGAACTCTCCTGAGCTGGAGGAAACAGGGCTTCGCTGACGGCTGTCTGGAGTTCTATTGTCTGCTCAGCGGCCGATTCGTTAGCAAGTCGCTCTTCCTGTGGCTGTTCTCGCTTGGCGAGAATCTCTGCCAGGTTGGTTTCATTGATCCAGATCGTTTTTACCTGTCGCTGGCACAACTGGTGCGGTAGTCCGCCAGCTGCGAGAAGATCTGCCGCTGGCCGGGAAAGTTCCTCGGCAAAAATCAGCAGTTCTTCGTTGGTCAGTCCGGGAAGAAACAACAGGTGCCTGACTTTACGTTCCACCAGCTGCAGGGCCAGCTTTTGTAATTGGGTATTTTGCGGTGCCAGCGGTTCCCGATCGAGGGAAAACCCAGTTTTGGTGATATGGCAGGGCTGCGGCTCCGGTTGTGCTAACAGCGGCGCAAAGGCAGCGCCGGCCTCAGCCGAGGCGGCTGCCAGGGATGGGTGCCCGGTCGGGTAGATCTTAAGTGCTTTGCTCAGCTTAATAAGCCCGGTCAGGGCGAATTCCAAGTCGCTGCTCAGGGATTGCTGCTGGATTGTCGAAGGTTTTTGCGGCATGAGCTCTCTATTGCATGATTGGGTTTTTCTAAGTTTAGCGCAATTCGCTCGTTTGGCAAAGCTGAATTATTGATCAATCACACAGTAGCTGCTGTCGTGGATATCTTCCCCTTCTGGGCGGTACAGGTCTTCCAGCAAGCTGGCATAGCGGCGGCCGACGATATTGCGTTTAATTTTCAGGGTCGGCGTGACTTCCCCCTGCTCGCTGCTGAAATCGCGGGAGAGCATGGTGAAGCGTTTGATCTGCCGGTAGGAAGGCACGGCAGTTTGCAACTGGTCGATCCGGCGGCGGATCAGGCTAAGAATCTGTGGGTGGTTGACCAGATCGCAGTGATCGAGAAAATCGATTTTTTTAAACTCGGCATATTTTTGCAAGGCATCAAAATCAGGAACCACTAGCGCGGTCAGGTAGGGGCGGCGGTCACCGTAGACCATCAGGCTACTGATATACTTATCAGTCTTGAGGCGATTTTCTATTTCCTGCGGGGCAACATTTTTCCCCCCCGCGGTGACAATCAGATCTTTTTTCCTCTCGGTGATGGTAATGAATCCAGCTGTATCGATTTCGGCAATATCTCCGGTATGGAACCATCCGTCAACCAGCGCTTCGGCAGTTTTCTCCGGCTGTTTCCAGTAGCCGTTGAAGACACTCGGGCCTTTGACCAGCAGTTCACCATCTTCTGCTAACTGGACGTCAAGGTTCTGCAAGGCCGGCCCGACCGAGCCGAGTCGATGTTGGCCGGGATAGTTGACGGCGATGACCGGCGAGGTTTCGGTCAGGCCATAGCCTTCATAAATATGCACGCCGGCGGCGAGAAAAAATTCACCGATGTCCTTGACCAGCGGTGCGCCACCAGAGACAAAAAAGCGCAAGCGACCACCGAGTCGTTCCTTGATTTTGGTGAAGACCAGCTTGTCGAAAACCTCCAGTAATTTTTCCTGCAACCAGGGTAACGGCTGTCCCGCCTGTTCGCGGGCGACCTTCTGCTTGCCCAGGTTGATCGCCAGAAAAAACAGCTGCTTTTTCAGCCAGGGACCGGTGGTCACTCTTTCGAGCACCCTATTGTACATTTTTTCGTAAAGCCGGGGAACGCTCAGGACGATGGTCGGTTTGATCTCTGCCAGGTTGGCAGGGACCGTATCGATACTCTCCGCATAGGCAATCGTCACCCCTTGGTGAAGCATCAAATAATAGCCGGCCATCCGCTCGAAGATATGTGACAACGGCAAAAACGACAGACACTCATCCTGGTGGCTGATCTCAATCAACTGGCAGCAGGCCTCCAGGTTGGAAAGAATGTTGTCGTGGCTGAGCATTGCTCCTTTGGGATCGCCGGTGGTTCCCGAGGTATAGACCAGGGTGGCCAGATCCTGGCGTTGGCCCTGGGCCAGTTGCTGCTCAAAGAGCTGGTTTTCGAAACGTTCACCAAGTTGGAGAAACTCCTGGAGAGAGAGAACCTCATCGGCCTGGGCCGTTCCTTCAAGGAGAATGATTTTCTCCAACTGCGGGAGCTCTGAGCGCAGTTGCAGAAGCTTATCTGCCTGCATCGGAGAGTGGGTGAACAGAAACCGGCATTCGGCGTCGGCGAGAATGTAGGTGATTGTTTTCAGGCCTTCGGTGTGGTAAACGGGAACAGTGTGGCCGCCAGCGGCCATGATTGCCAGGTCGGCAAAGGCCCACTCGGGACAGTTGGGAGCCATGATCCCCACCTGCTGTTGCGGTTTCAGGCCGAGCGCCATTAAACTGTGGCCAAAGGCGCGAATCTGATTTCCCAGCTGCCGCCAGCTGATATCTTGATAGCGAGCCGATTTTTTTCTGCGCATGACGGTTTGGTCGCCATAGATCGTGACCCGGCTAAAGACCATTTGTGGCAGAGTTTGTCCCATTGCATCCTCCCGGTCGCCGAAGAGTAGGCAGTCCATGGCAACGCTGAAGCTTATTTTACCATGCAAGTGAACAATTTGATTCTCGGCATCACCGGAAATATCGCTTCGGGCAAAAGTATGATTGCCGAGGCATTCGTCCGTAAAGGGGCCGTCCTGGTCAGCGCCGACCAGTTGGCGCGCGACATTGTTGCGCCGAGCAGCCCGCTATTGACGAAGCTGGTGGAGAGGTTTGGTGATGACATCCTGCTGGCCAGCGGCGCGCTGAACCGTGACGCTCTGGGGCAGATTATTTTTTCAGATGCGCAGGCGCGCGAAGAACTGAACCGTATCACCCACCCGGCAATTGCCGAGCTGGCGGTGGAACGGCTACAGCAGCTGAAAAAAACCGCCAGGATTCCGTTGGTGATCTATGAGGCGCCGCTACTATTCGAAGCGGGCGCCGAAGGGCGGGTGGATCGGGTGTTGGTAGTCAAAATCGAACCGCAGGTTCAGCTGCGCAGGTTGATGCTGCGCGACGGGCTAGATGAGGAAGCGGCTCAGCAACGGATTGCGGCGCAGCTGTCGCAGGAGGGAAAACTCGCCCGGGCTGACTATGTGATCGATAACTCAGGCAGTGTTGAAGATGCGCTCACGCAGGTTGAGCAGCTCTGGTCGCAGCTGCAGGCGAAGCGACTCTAGCTTGATGTCCATTCGGGTGCCCCGGGAAGAAAGCAGCTAACGTAGGTGGTAGGAACTGACCCGCCAGCTGTTTCCTTCTTTGAACAGGACAACGCTTTCGAGAGAATTTTGCTTATTGGTGAAGACCGTGGCGAAGCTGATCCTGATGTATTCCCCATCGGGAAGGCCGACCCAGCCTGTATGGTAGCTGGTGGTTTTCACCACGCGGCTTGATGCCTGGCCCAGGTAAGGACGAACCACAACCAGCTTGTTGAACCACTCAGGTGGCTGAATATAGTTTTGGTTGATCAGGCTGGTTTGGGAAAAGGCCAGTTGGAATTCGCTGTTGTCGATGAGTTGAAGAAAATGTTCGGCGGCTTGCTGGGCTGTTGAATCCGCAGCATTTTGGTGTGCAAAGCTCGGTAGCGGCAGTATTAGGATAGATAGCGCCAGAAATAGTGGAATAACGAGCTTTACCATGAGTCCCCCTCTCACGTGGTTGAATCTATATTAAGGCAGAATAGCGGAAAAGTACCCGCAGGTAAATATTTCTAATTATACGACAATCGGCGCGATAGGTACTGAGTTAAGAGAGTTTTTGGAGGAAATCGGCGGTACGTAAAAAGACATCTTCTTGGTAAGGATTTTCTGCAGTGGTCAGCACATGAGGCACCTCAGGCCCATAGCAGTAGAATTCTTTTGGCTGGCAGCCAAGCCGGTCAAACAGCTGCCGGGCAGTGCCTGGCGCTATGGTTTTGTCCCCTGTTGCGGTTAGCACCAGTGCCGGTGAGTCGATTCCCGGCAGCCGGGCTTTAAGCTCACGCCGCAGCCGGTTGATTTGCACCACTGCCTTGAGTGGACGGCGCTGGTAGTAGAAGGGCCGCTCGGCCAGGGTAATCTCCCGCAACTGGTAAGGGACCAGCCAACTGAGTAGGCGGACAAACGGGCCCAGCGGATGCTTCAGTTGCAGATAAGGGGAGAGCAGGGCCAAGCCGGAGAAGTCTCTGAGCAGGGACAATTTAAGCAGTAGGAGGGCGCCGGTGCTCAAGCCCGCCCCGCAGATCCTTAATCCCAGCGAGCTGAGGAGTCGGTAGCCTTTTTCGGCGGTTGCCAGCCACTCTTCTGCGGAGCGTTGCGCCAGATCTTCAGGGCTGGTGCCATGGCCTGGCAGGCGCACGGCATAGGCCCAAAAACCTTTCTGGCAAAGATAATCGCCCAGGGCCCGCATTTCCCTTGGGGTGGCGCTGAAACCGTGGACCAGCAGTACCCCATAGCCGTTTGGCTGCTGCGGTTCGAGCAGGAAGGGGTAATTTTCTGGATGTTTGACCCCAGCACTGCGGGCGAGGTCCATTTCCTGATTGAGGATGTCCATCGAAGGTCTTGAACTCCGGCGCTAGAAACAGAAAAGGCCCCTCGCTGGAGGAGCCTTTTCGCTGGGATGAGAGTTGCCTACTTAGGGTAACCGAGCCGGGTCGACAGGTCGGAGGAGGCTTTCACGGCCAGCGGAATCAATTCTTGCTCCAGCCGCTCATCGCTGATCCGCATACTCGGACCTGAGATGCTGATCGCACCTACGATTCGGCGGGTGTAATCGCGAATCGGCGCCGAAATGCAGCGGACGCCAGGATCGAGTTCTTCGTTGTCGATGGCATAGCCCTGCTCTCGCACCTTGTCAAGTTCGGCCATCAGGGCGGATTTATCCGTCAGGGTGGTCGGGGTGTGCTGAATAAATTTCTGATCGTTCAGCAGTTCGTCGAGCTCTTCTTCAGACATGTGCGCCATATGTACCTTGCCGGCGGCTGTGCAGTAGGCCGGCAAGCGGGAGCCGACACGGGAGACCACCCGTACCGTCAGGCTGGTTTCGACCACGTCGAGATAGACAATGTGGTTTTCCTTGTAGATCGCCACATAGGAGGTTTCGTTGCAATCTTCGACCATCCGTTCGAGAATCGGTTTGGCTTGCCGCAGCAGCCCCATTTGCTTGATGAAAGTCTGGCCTAGCTCCAGGGCTTTGAGGCCGAGGCGATAGTTTTCGGTCGCCTTGTTCTGCTCGATATAGCCGCGCGATTCCAGCGTTGCCAGCAGTCGGAAGACATTGTTTTTGTGGAGTTTCAGGCGTTTGCTCAGTTCAGTAACACCGAGCTCGTCCACATCGTCATGAAACTGCTCGAGAAGATCGAGAGCGTGGGACACCGCCTGGATGATATATTCCGACTTGTCTTTTTTGACCATGACCACTCATTATCCCTCTTGGAAAATTTTTATATAAATGACAGGTGATTCTAGCGCCAGCGCTATTGACTGTCAAGCTGTATACCGAATGCAGGATTCAATGCTTTGGTAGAATGTTTCGTTGATTATAGAATGCTGTTCTATTTCTGTCAATTAAAGCGGATGATTTTTGTCCGTTAATCCAGTTGACAGCCCGATAGCGCTTGGCTAGGATGTGCGAAACGATTGTACGGAGCAGGCAAAGTAGATGCTGAGTCTAAGTAAAAAAATCCTCGTTGCTATCGATGGGTCGCCGGCCTCCGACAAGGCTGCCGAAGAGGCTGTCCGGTTGGCAGCGGCGAGCAGCAGCGAGCGCTTTCGCAGTACCCTATTTGCAGTAATCGTTCTGCCCGCCAAAGACGCACCGGCACTGACCGATCTCTATCCAACCTCCAGAAAGGCCTCTCAGGATGATTGGCAGGATAGACAGCGGCGGATTTACTATGTGGTTGACAAAGCTGCCGGTGAGGCGAATATTCACCTCCGCAAAGAGGTGATTTACGGCGAGGTTGTTGAGGCATTGCTCAAGTTTGCCACGCAGGAAGAGTGCGATGCGATCGTCATCGGTTCCAGCGGCAAAGGGCGGATGCTGCGCGCGCTGCGCGGTTCGATTTCCAGTAAGGTGGCACTCAATGCGACCTGCTCAGTGTATATTGTTCGCTGAATTTTCCCAAGTTTCTGTTTTTCTCCCCACCCCCTTTCCCTATTTTTTCAAATGACGTTTCTCAAATGACCCTGGGTCTCTTCACAGAGATAGGCGTAGACCTGTTCTAGGCTTTCGCGGATCAGGATTTCGTCATCGGGAAGTTCTCGGGGAGTCAACTCCAGGGTAATGTTGCCGTCGTAACCGGTGTTACGCAGATGGTTCAGAAAGCGGGTCAGGGGAAGCTTGCCGTGTCCGGGGAGCAAATGCTCTCGGCCGTTCGCATAGTCGGAAAAGTGAACGTTACGGATCCGACCGGAATCGTGAAAATAATGGAAGTCGGTCAAGAAATTGGTTTTGCAGGTGCCCATGTGAGCGGTATCGAAGGTCAGGAATAGATTGCGCTGCTGCAGGAAATTGATCATGTCTTGGGTCTGGTGGAGAAAGTGGGGATTGCTGCCCAGTGGACCGTTGGCCGGCATGTTCTCGATGGTGACCACGACTTTGCCGCGGCCGACCTGCTGCTGAAAATCTTCGATCCGGTTCAGCCACCGCCAGAATTTTCTTTCCAGTGTCATCCAGCAGGGGGGATGGAAATTTACCAGTCCGATTTCAGACTGAAGCGCCAGCTCGATGGTTTTTTCCAACTGCTGGGTTTTGTTGCCCCAACCGTTGATATCGAAAAAGGGTGCATGTAATGAGACGATCGGGTGGATCTGCCGGACTTCGTCAAGGATCTCTTGCCCATTACTGAACTCAAAGTCCTGATTGATGATCACTTCGAGCCCGGCAAAGCCGACATCGCGGGCGATCTCAAACACTTTGGGCAGTGGCTGGGTATAAAGAGTGCCTGCGGAGAAGATTAATTTCATGCCGAATAATGTCCGGAAAATAATAGAACAATATTTTGTTGTTCCTATTTAACAAACTGTTTCGGCTGATGTCAATTTAAGCCGGGCGGCTTTTTCAGGAAATATTTTTTATCAGTTCGGACAAAACGCTGGTTGCGTAGCTGCCTTTCGGCAAGCAGAAGCTCAATTGCAGCGAGTTTTCAGCTGCTTCGGTGATCAGTGGAGCGTTCAGCGGAACTCGCAGTGGACGTCGTTCTCCCGGCATGCTGAGGCCTTGACTCAGCTTCCAGCTTGCCAGTGACAGCCCTGCTTCTCGCAACATTTCGATCTCTTGCCGACCTGGCGCCTGCTCGGCGAGCATCAGCTTGTGACCGAACAATGGTGCCGTGGGGCTGATTTCTAAGTCCGTGGCGCGCTGCTGTTCTAAGCTGGCATCAGGCACGCGAAAACATGCCCCGTTGATGTGTTTGAAAGCAATATCGCCGTCCTGCAGGCGATCCAGATCGGGCAGGCGCTGTTCCAGCAGTCGGTCGAAAAACTGTGATTGGGCGGCAGAGAGGAACAGCCGCAACAGGTTGCGTGGCATACTCAGAACCGCTGCCTGAGCTGTTTTGCCTTCCAGCAGCATCCGCACCAGATGGCGCTCATCGCGCATCCGCTGTGGCAGTTTTACCAAACAAAGTTGCAGATTATCTGTCCGAAAAGCGCTTGCTGCTGCTTGCCAGTCGGCGTTGCGGATGGATTGCGGGTCGCCGAGCAGTTCCCGGCAGAAGCTGCTGTACTCACCTTGGATGAGCAGTAGGCCGAGGCGGGCCGAATTGGCCAGCACACCGTAGCGCTGCTCACCGAAACGGTTCGGTACTCCCCGTTTTTGCAGAACCTGAAAAATCGCTGCCGCCCGCTTTGCTGCCTGAGGATGCACTTCACGCAAGCGGATGGTGAAGCGGTTGCCGGCCAAGTGACCGATGCGCAGCTTGTTCCCATGTCTTTCGCTGCTGAGGATCCGCGCTTTGCACAGCTTCAGGTTGTCGAGCCGGTCGCTGCAGCGGGCAGGAATCGAAATCATCTGCCGGGTGCAGGCACGAGTGTCTTTGAGGCCGGCATAGCCAAGTTCGCGTTCTTTGAGCTTGAGTCCTTTGGCTAATTGCTTGAGCAATTCGTGGCTGCTGATCCCTTGCTTTTCGATCCACAGAAAAAGGTGTTCACCGCTGCCGGAACAGGGATAAAGGGGCAGCTCTTCAACTTGAAAATCCTCAGGCTGTTCCTTGTAGACCCCACCGGTGCCGGGCAGCTCGGCGGTTAACCAGGTCACGCTGATTCTTCTTTCGGCCAGCGCAGGCGGAACCCTTTTTTCAGCTTTGGTGGGGCGATTTCAACACCTGCTTTTTTCTGGTAATGGCAAAAGTAGATCGGTTGTCCCAGATCGAGAAAACGGCGCATATACTTGGATATCGGATAGTCACCGCAAACATGACTAAATGGTGTGTCGTTCAGGTTTTTAAAGCGTTCATCCGCAGTGAGCAGTTCGCCAGCGGCTTCACCATAGTCGGCAAAGTCGGTAGCAAAATGTAATTCCCCTTCGGGCCGCAGGCAGAATAACACCAGGTTGAGAAATTCGTGGTTCAGCAGCCGGCGCTTGCGGTGGCGTTTTTTGGGCCAGGGGTCAGGGCAGTTGATATAGATTGCCTGCAGACTCTCTTGGCCGAGATACTGATGCAACAGGTAGCGGGCCTCGATGCGCATCATCAGAATATTCTTCAGGCCCGACTCTTCGATCCGGGTGCAGGTCTGCCGGCAGCCTTGATTGAAGATGTCGATGGCGATGAAGTTCCGCTCCGGAAAGCGTTCCGCGATCTGGACGATAAAGTCGCCGATGCCGCAGCCGATCTCCAGGCATAAAGGATTGTCGTTATCGAACAGGGCGGCAAAACTGCCAGTCTGCTTGAGTCGGGCTTCGGGGATAAACACCGGTGAGGTGATCAAGGTCATTCTTTGGGGCATGGTTTTTGTCTGTATAGGAAAAGGGTTAATCAGCGTTGGCTGTGGAGAAATTCGCTGAGGTTTTTCAGCTCCTCCTGCTCAGTGGTATTGTAACTCGGCATAAAGCCGGTTTGACGGGTTGAGGCATGCGCCGCCAGATGATCGACAATCTGTTCTTTGCTCAAGCGGCTGCCGACCTGATCCAGCACCGGTGCCAATGAACCGCCGTCGCCCTCGAACTTGTGGCAACCCTTGCAGCCTAAAGCGTTGATCAGCAGCCGGGCCCGGGCTTCGTCAGGTTTACTCAATTCGGCCAGTGCCGGGCGTAAGCTGCTGCAGAACAGCAGCGCGGCAAGCAGGATAATTTTGCAGCGCATCGGGTCATCCTCGTCAGCTAAATCTCGGCCCACTTTAACTGCAGTTGCCTGACAATGCAATGGTTCTCCCTGGGTTGAAAAGCGCTGACTGGGAAAGGGGTTGCATTCGCTTCTGGGCGGGATTAGTCTAAATCGGTTGTCGAAAACAGGAGGAGATGAAGATGCAGATTCCGATGGCGCAGCGGGCCCAGCAGGTGACCCCGTTTCTGGCGATGGAGGTGATGGAACGGGCCAAAGTCATGGAAGCGGCCGGCCGCGAGATCATTTATCTTTGTTTGGGCGAGCCTGATTTCCCCACCCCCCCAGCGATCTTGGCGGCAACCGGGCAGGCCTTGGCCGAAGGGGCGACCTCGTACACTCATTCGCTGGGGTTGCTGGAATTGCGGCAGGAGATCTGCCGCCACTACCTGGAGACCTATGGGGTTCAGGTGCAGCCGGAGCAGGTGATTGTCTCTTCCGGCACAAGTCCGCTGATGCTGTTGCTGTTCTCAGCGCTGCTCGAAGCCGGGGATGAGTTGATTCTGACCGACCCTGCTTACGCCTGCTACCCTGGATTTGTTGAGTTCGCCGGCGGTGTGGCAGTAAAACTGCGTACTTCGCCTGAGGATGGTTTTCAGCCGCGCCCCGAGCAGGTACAGTCGTTGATCAGCGAAAAAACTCGCGGGCTGCTGATCAACTCGCCCTCCAATCCGGCCGGCTCGGTGCTCTCTGGTGCCCAATTGCAGGCCCTCAGCGAGCTGCCGATTCCGATCATCTCCGATGAAATCTACCACGGTCTGACTTACCAGGGGGAGGAGCGCTGCATTCTCGAATTCACCCAGGATGCCTTTGTCCTCGGCGGCTTCTCCAAAGCTTATGCCATGACCGGCTGGCGGCTTGGCTACCTGATTGCGCCGCTGTCCTGTGTGCGGACTTTGCAAATTCTGCATCAGAACTTTTTGATCTGCGCCAATCACTTTGTGCAACGTGGTGGGATCGCAGCTCTGCAGCAGTGTCAGGAAGATGTTGCTGAAATGCGCGCGGTTTACGACAGACGGCGCAAGGAGCTGGTCAAACGATTGCGCGAACTCGGCTTCGGGGTGCATTTCGAACCACAGGGTGCTTTTTACGTGTTGGCCGATGCCCGGCATATCGATCCTGACTCCCTGCGGTTGGCGCTGGATATCCTCGACAAGACAGGGGTAGCGGTCACGCCGGGGATCGATTTCGGCGAAGGGGCCGAAGGCTTTTTACGGTTTTCCTACACCCGCCCCTTTGCTGAGATCGTTGACGCGCTGGAGCGGATTGGACGTTACCTGCGCCAACGTGGAGTGTTGAAATAAATTATTGTGGGCGAAACATATTTCGCCCGAATTGCATAGCTATATAAAATTAGGAGATTTTTCATGCTCATCGTCATGCACCACCACGCCAGCCAGGAGCAGATCGACCAGGTCATCGCTGCTGTCCAGGCGATGGGGTTAAACGCCGAACCGATTCCCGGCAGTCTGCGCACCGCCATCGGCGTGCTCGGCAATCAGGGCTACGTGGACGATTCGTCGATCCGTACCCTGCCGGGGGTGCGCGAAACCATCCATGTCAGTAAACCGTACAAAATGGTCTCGCGCGATTTTCACCCCACCTCGACGGTTGTTGAGGTGGGGGGAGTTAAATTCGGCGATGGCCAGCGGCCAGTGATCATTGCCGGGCCCTGCTCAATTGAGACCGAAGCGCAGATGTTTGCTGCTGCCGAGCAGGTCAAAGCCGCTGGCGCACAGATGTTGCGTGGCGGGGCTTTTAAGCCGCGGACCGGGCCGCATTCTTTTCAGGGGCTTGGCATCGAAGGCCTCAAATATCTGCAGCAGGCGGGCAAGGCAAGCGGTCTGCCGGTGGTGACTGAGGTGATGCGCATCGAGCAGTTGGAGGTCATCTGCCAACATGCCGATATGCTGCAGATCGGGGCGCGCAACATGCAGAATTTCGATCTGCTCAAAGAGGTCGGCAAAACCGGTCATCCGGTCCTGCTTAAGCGTGGCATGAGCGCCACCCTCGAAGAATTTCTGGCGGCGGCGGAATATATTCTTGCCGAGGGGAATGCACAGGTGGTGCTCTGTGAGCGCGGTATCCGTACCTTCGAAAAAGCCACCCGCAATACCCTCGACCTGTCGGTGGTGCCGTTGATCCGTGAGATGAGCCACCTGCCGATCATTGTCGATCCCAGCCACGCCACCGGCAAGCGCGCTCTGGTCCCGGTGATGGGCAAGGCGGCCCTGGTTGCCGGCGCCCATGGTTTGATGATCGAGGTCCATCCTGATCCGGCCAAGGCGCTCTGTGATGGCGCCCAGAGTCTTGACGGTGGAGGCTTCGCCGGTTTGATGACCGAACTGAACGGTTTGATCGATTATCTGCAGGCAGGCTGAGCGCCGATAACACTTGCCCGGCTGTTCACGATGAATTATAGTTTACCAATTGTGTCACCTATTTTTCGATGGAGGATAGAACGATGGAAAGCAGCATCCAGGTTGTTGAGAATGTTCACTGGGTCGGGGTCAGGCACCCTGACCTAAAAGTGTTTGATGATCTTTTCCCGACCCGTAACGGGACGACTTATAATTCCTACCTGATCCAGGGCGCAGAAAAGACCGCTTTGATCGATACCGTCAAGGCGCCTTTTGTCGATGAGTTTTTCAGCAAGGTCGGTGAGCATATCGACCCGGCCAAGGTTGATATTATCGTCGTCAATCACACCGAGCCGGACCATTCCGGGGCTGTTATTAAAGTTATCGAAAAAAACCCCAACGTGCAGATCTATTGCAGCAAGGCGGCGGAGAACTTTCTCAAGCAGCTTCTCAACCGCTCTTTCAATGCGGTCATCGTCAATGATGGTGACGAGGTTGATCTGGGTGGCAAGACCCTGCGGTTTATCCTTGCCCCGTACCTGCACTGGCCCGATACCATCTTCACCTATCTGGTTGAGGATGAACTGCTCTTCCCCTGCGATGCCTTCGGGGCTCATTACTGTCCGGACAAGCTGTTCGATGATGAAATCAATGAGTTTTACACCGATTTTCATTTCTATTTTGACTGTATCGTTCGGCCTTTTAAGGACAAGGTCCGCGATGCGCTGAAAAAGTGCGAAGGATTGCCGATCAAAATGGTCTGCCCTTCCCACGGTCCGATCCGTCGCTCCTCCGGGCAGTTTGCCATCGAGTCCTACGCTCGCTGGTGTGCCGCGCCTTCCAACAGCGGAAAACCTAAGGCATTGTTGGCGGTGCTCTCCTCGCACGGTAATACTCGCGATATGGCAAAAGTGATTGAAACCGAATTATTCGCACAAGGGGTGGATGTGACCACCTTTGCTTTAAGCGACATGCGGGATGATGACTACCGCGACGCTCTGGAGCAAGCCGATGTGCTGGTGATCGGCACCCCGACCATCCAGCGCGATGCTCCGCCACAGGTCTGGCATGCCCTGTCACTGATCTCTTCGGTGACGCCGAAGGCCAAGCTGGCAGCGGTGTTCGGTTCCTTTGGTTGGAGCGGCGAGGCGGTGAAGATGGTAGAACAACGGCTGACCGGTTTGAAATATAAGCTGGTTGCCGATGGGGTCACTTTCAGGTTCTCTCCGACCAGGGAAAATATGGATAGTTGTCGCCAGTTTGCTGAACAGATAGCCGGAGCTGTGCTGACCGAAGAATAAATAGGTCTTTCCGGTCATACTCCCCCTGGAAGCAACCAGGGGGATTTCTGTTGTTTTTAGGCACGAATGTCGAGTTAAGAAGATGCAAAACGATTTTTTCAAAAGAAATCTCAAGACTGCAGCGCTATCGACTGTGCCGGTGGTTCTGTTCGCTGTTCTCTATCATATTTTTAAACCGGACGATGCGCCTGCCGCCTGGCGTAACGAAACTCTGGAGTTTTTGTTGATCCTGGTCACCCCGGCAGCTTTGGCGAAGGTGAACTGGGATCCAAAAATCACTCCCCTGCGCGACCGTTTCGTCTGGTGCCTGATGGCGGCTGGGTCGGTGACCCTGATCTGGTGGTTGTTATTTTCCCTCTGTTTGGCGGTTCTGCTGTCGATTGTTCACTAATAAAAGCTGCCGCTTAAGTCAGGTCCCCCGGTTGCAGCCCTGCAGTCGGGGAAATTTTCATTTTCGCCGATAAGTCTTCCCGAAACCTCGTCTTTAAACAGTCTGTCGAGGGATGAAAGCACTCTGCCTTCCTCGGACTCTGTGGTAAAACGATGACGCAACTCATTCCACTCAGGTAAGGATGCGGTTAAATGGCTGAACTGATTGCCGACATTGCGGTGAGCGCACCACTAAAGCAGCTGTTTTCCTACCTTGTGCCAAACCCGCTGGCCGAAATGGCGCAGGTTGGCATGCGGGTGCGGGTGTCCTTTGGGCGGCGCACCACGGTAGGTTTCCTTCTCAAGCTGCGGCAGGGCTCAAGTGAGGGCCTCAAACCGATTAATGGGCTGCTCGACGAGCAGCCGCTGCTGACACCGGAACTCATCAAACTGCTGCGTTGGGCCGCCGATTACTATTATCATCCCCTTGGCCAGGTCATCCGCAGTGCACTTCCGGCTGGACTTGGCAGTGATAGGTCGGTGACCAAAATCCTCCGTGAACCGGTCTATAAACCGAGCGCCCTGGATGAACAGCCGCGGGGCGAAAAACAGCGTCAGCTGATCGATTTTATCCGTAGCCAGGGGGAGGCCAGCCTGAGCCAGCTGCGGGAAACGATTTCCGCACCGCATGCCAGCCTGAAACGGCTGGTCGAGCTTGGTTTTTTAACCGAGACTGAGCAGGAGCGGCAACGTGATCCATTTCTCAGCGAGCCTCTTCCGGAAGATCAAAGCCTCATCCTCAATGCTGAACAGTTGACGGCAGTTCAGGCTATTTCTGCGGCCATCGATCAGTCCAGTTTTCAGGCCTTTCTCCTCCATGGGGTGACCGGCAGCGGCAAAACTGAAGTCTATCTGCAGGCGGTCGCCCATTGTTTACAGGCCGAGCAGCAGAGCCTGGTGCTGGTGCCAGAGATCGCCTTGACGCCACAGCTGGTGGCGCGGTTTCGGGCCCGTTTTGAAAAATCCAGCATCAGACTGGCGGTTCTGCATAGTGGCCTGTCAGATGGAGAGCGCTACGATGCCTGGCGGGCGATCACCCGAAATGAGGTGCAGATTGTCATCGGGGTGCGCTCAGCAATCTTTGCTCCGCTGCAGAATCCCGGCCTGATTATTGTCGATGAAGAACATGAGGCAAGCTACAAGCAGGGGGAGGGCTTTCGCTACAACGCTCGCGATCTGGCGCTGGTACGTGGTCAGCAGCAGAACTGTCCGGTGCTGCTCGGCAGCGCCACACCATCCTTTGCCAGTTACTACCGTAGTGAGCAGGGGGCATTGACCCGGCTGACTCTGGCTAGGCGTGCCCACGCTGGAAATATGCCGCAGGTCGAGCTGATCGATTTGACCGCGCAGACCCCGGAGGGAGTCATGTCGAATCGGCTGATCGAAGCCGTGCAGCAATGCCTGGAGCGGCGTGAGCAGGCGCTGCTGCTGCTCAACCGAAGAGGCTTTGCGCCATTTCTGCTCTGCCGGGATTGCGGTACCAGCTTTCACTGTCCCAATTGTGAAATCACCCTGACCTTCCACCAGCGACAGCGTGAGGTGCGCTGTCACTACTGTGATTATACCGAGCCACCGGTAGAGAACTGTCCAAAATGTGACGGAATAAACATCGAGCCGGAAGGTGCGGGGACCGAGCGGCTGGAGGAGGAACTGGCCGAACTGTTCCCTGGCGCGCGTATCGCCCGCATGGATCGTGACACCACCAGTCGCAAAGGGGCACACCAGAGACTGGTGCTGAAAATGATGGAACGGCAGATCGATATTCTGGTCGGCACTCAGATGGTCGCCAAGGGGCATGACTTCCCCGGGGTCACCCTGGTCGGGGTGCTCGGCGCTGACAGTATCCTCAATCTTCCCGATTTTCGCGCTGCGGAACGCAGCTTTTCGCTGCTGACCCAGGTGGCCGGGCGCGCCGGGCGGGCCTGCGGCGGCGGGCAGGTGCTGATTCAGACGTTTAATCCTGATCATTATGCCTTGACCTGCGCCGCACAGCAGGACTATCAGGATTTTTACCAGCAGGAGCTTCCCTTTCGCCAGGAACTCGGCTATCCACCCTGCGGTCACCTGATCAACCTGGTGCTGTCCGGCAATAATTCCGGGCAGGTCAAGGGGACGGCGGAGCAGCTGGCGGCGCGTTTGGTAGCGGCTGCCGGGCCGGTTGAGGTGCTGGGACCCAGCCCCTGTCCTCTGGCCCGTCTGCGCGGCAAGAGCCGCTATCAAATTCTGCTTAAAGCGACTGAGCGTCCGGCACTGCGGCGTCTGTTGGCGCAGCTGGACGACGGAGGGGGAAGCTTGGGGAAAGGGGTGAGTCTGGTAGTTGATGTGGATCCTTTGGATATGTTTTAGATTCTAAAAATTTCCAGATCGCTACCCTCTTTCTCAATTAGAACCCTTTGGTTTTTTCCTCAATTTGTCTATACTCCAGACTTCCCCTAAGAAAGAGCACCCATCGGAACTTAATGATGAGACGTTATCTATTTGTACTTTTGCTGCTGCTGTTCCTCACTGCCTGCGCCACCAAAACTCCTCCTCCTGCTGAAGAACCGGAACTGCCGCCACCACCGATTGAAGTAGAGGTCCTGCCGCCGGTTGAAGAATTCTTCCCGCCGGATGAGGAAGAACCGCCTCCGCTGGTGGAAAAGGTCGACCCGTTGCTGCCGGTGGCCTGGGATGAGGTTGACGGCTGGCTGCGCGATCAGCATGGCCCTGCGCTGGAAACCTTTCAAAAAAGCTGCCAGACGCTGATCCGCAGAATCCGCTGGCAGCTGGTTTGCGAAGAGGCACTGAAAATCGAGCCGGTTGAAAACCAGGCCGCTAAAGAGTTTTTCGAGACCTTCTTCCAACCCCACCAGGTGCGCAATGAAGATGGCAGCGTCGAGGGTTTGATTACCGGTTACTACGGCCCGGAGCTTCCGGGCAGCCGGGTGCGGACGGAAAAATATAAATATCCGCTCTACGCTCAGCCGGACGATCTGCTGATCGTCGACCTGGATGAAATCTATCCCGAGCTGAACAACTACCGGCTGCGTGGACGAGTGGTCGGTAACCGGGTGGTGCCCTATTTCAACCGCGAGTCGATCGATAATGGCGAAAATCCGCTGCAGGGGCATGAGTTGTTCTGGGTTGAGGATCCGGTCGAGCTGTTCTTTTTGCATATTCAGGGGTCCGGGCGAATCCGGCTGCCGGATGGCGAATTGGTGATGGTCAATTACGCTAACCAGAACGGCCACCGTTATCGCTCCATTGGCAAACTGCTGCTGCAACGTAATGCGATGACCCGTAATCAGATGTCGATGCAGAACATTGCTCGCTGGGTGAGAGAGCATCCCGAAGCGGGCAAGCAGTTGCTGTCTGAGAATCCCAGCTATGTGTTTTTTCGCGAGCTGTCGGCTGAATATACTTCACCCCCCGGGGCACTGGGCATCCCCCTGACCGCAGAGCGCAGTATCGCTGTTGATCCACGGACCATCCCGCTTGGTGCGCCGGTTTTTCTCGCCACCAGCATTCCAGGAACCGAGCAGCCCCTGCAACAGCTGATGGTTGCTCAGGATACCGGTGGCGCGATCAAAGGGCGGGTGCGGGCCGACTTTTTCTGGGGGATGGGCGAGGCTGCAGGTCAGATCGCCGGGCGGATGAAGCAGGATGGCCGCCTCTGGTTGCTGCTGCCGAAGCTGGCGGATGAAAAGACCCTGCAGAGCAATGTGGCCGCGGAACCGAGTCAGCTCAGAGTCAATTGATTTCAAGTGCGCTTTAAACTGCTGAAAAGCCGGATTTCCTGAAGGAAATCCGGCTTTTTTTATGGGCTGTAAAGGGATCTACCAGATGCTCGGGTAACTCCTGTTTTTCCTGCTAAACTAGAATCTGGATGTTGGCTTTTGAAATACCCTTCTTACTGTTGCCGCGCAGGGTTACCTGGTGATGACCGCTTACCGGTTCTGTAACATCAATGGGCAGCGCAGCAGATTCAACTCTTTGCGCAGGGACATAATGCAACAGCTGAAGCCGGATAAATCTGACCTGCTGGCGCGGATCAAGGTTCTTGAGAATGAAAACGCCATGCTGGTTGATCTGGCAGAGCAGGCCAAATTGTTTGGCCTGCTGGCCGAATCGATCAGCCCGCCGGGCGACACCGATAGCCTGCTTGAGGATCTCCTCGAAAAGATTGCTCTGCTCATGGGTTTCGACCTGGTCGCGCTTTTCCGTCATCGGGAAAAGGGCCGACCGATTGAACAATTTTATCTGGCTGGTGAAGACCTTTGCCTTCAAGGTGTTGTCCTTGATCTGCCGGCCGAGTTTGGTGACTTTTACCAGGGGGAGGCTGCCCGGAAACTTTTGCCACAATTGGGCCAACCCTGTGAAGAAATTCTGCTGGTGCAATTTCAGACGACCGTGTTTGGGGCCGGAGGACTGCTGTTCGGTCTTCGTCAGCCGGAGGAGGGCCGCTTAAGGCACCTGCGGCAGGTGCTTTGTCAAGCTGTTGATATTTTAATGCTTCATGTTGAGAATCGTCTGCTGTTGCAGAACTATCAACAGGCAAAGATCTACCTGGATCAGGAACTCGAAGACCGCAACCTGCAGTTGGCCGAGAGCGATGCATTGTTTCGAACGGTGATTGAGCATGCTTACGAAGCTTTTTTTCTGCATGATGCCGAGGGGAGATTTTTGCAGGTTAATGATCGGGCCTGCTGCAGTCTTGGTTACAGTAAAGAGGAGTTGTTGCAACTTTCGGTGAGTGATGTCGATTGTAATATCGGCTCTGAAGAACTGAAAAAGATTCTAAGCCGTTTGGAGGTGGAGCCGCATCAGCGGGTCCGCTCCCATAGCCGCCACAAGGATGGACATTGTTTCCCAGTGGAAATCAATGTCAGCCAAGTATCCCTGGCGGGCAATAATTATTATCTGGCCCTGATCCAGGATATTTCCGAACTGATCAAAGTTGAGGATCTGCAACTGCAGTTCGATCTGTTGATGGATCATCTGCCGGATATCGTCAGTATGGTCAGGCCGGATGGCAAGATTCTCTATCTGAATCAAGCGGCTCGGGATCTCTTCGAAATCGAGGCAGGCAAGGAGCTGACTCTGAGTCTCGGCGACCTGATGCCGGAAAGGTACGCCAAACGTTGCCTACAGCGGCATATCCCCGAAGCGATTGAAAGGGGTAGTTGGGTTGGGGAAAATCTTCTGACCTCTGCAGATAAGCAACTGATTCCGACCCTGCAGACAATTGTCGCACCACGAGATATGACCGGGAAACTAGCCTATATCTTTTGTATCGAGCGTGACTTGCGGGAGCTGCGACGACTTGAGGAGCAGTTTGTCCAGGCGCAGAAAATGGAAGCAATCGGTACCCTGGTCGGCGGGATCGCGCATGATTTCAATAATCTACTGGCCGGGATTATGGGCAATCTGTTTTTACTGCTGCGCAAGACCGAAGAGGGTCCGCAGAAAGAGCGGCTAACAGCGGTTCAGCAAATGTGCCAAAGCGCTGCCGACATGATTTCCCAGCTGCTGATTTTTGCCCGCAAGGATGTGGTCAAGATCGAGGCGGTAAATCTAGCTGATTTCATGCAGGAGTTCAGCAAGATGTACCATGTGCTGATCCCTGAAAATATTGCCTTTGAAATTGGCCTGGTGGACGATGAACTGGTGGTGCTGACCGACGTCTCACAGTTGCAACAGGTGCTGGTCAATCTATTGACTAACGCCAGGGATGCCCTCTCTGGCCGGGAAAATCCGACCATAGGTGTCTCGATTGAAGCTTTTGATGCCGCTGAGTCCTTCCTGGAGCAGAATAGCGATATCTCACAAAAAGAGTTGGTCCGCATTTCGGTGATCGATAACGGCTGTGGTATCGCTGAAGAGTTGCGGGACAGAATATTTGACCCCTTCTTTACCACCAAAAAACTCAATCAGGGCACCGGTCTCGGGCTGGCTATGGTCTTCGGTGCCGTTCGTAGCCAGGGAGGCGGCATCGAAATCGACAGTCATCTGGACCAGGGCACTATCGTGAGGCTCTATTTGCCCCGCTTACTTAAGCGCACTGAGGATATCCGCCAGACCAGCGATGGCGATCTCGATTCCGGCCAGGGTGAATTGATTCTGTTAGCAGATGATGATGATTTTGTGCGAGAAACCCATCAGGAGGTTCTGCTGCAGCTCGGTTACCGGGTGCTGGCGGTCAGTGACGGAATTCAGGCCCTGGAGGCTTTCGAGGCCTGCCCGCAGCTGGCGATGGTGATTCTGGATGTGGTGATGCCTAACCTGGATGGCGTTTCTGCAGGCCAGCAGATCCAGGAGCAGAATCCGCAGCTGCCGATTCTCTATATGACCGGCTACGCTGAGCGGCTTGATCGGCAACAGGCGCTGCCAGCCGATGCCGAGGTCCTGAATAAACCAGCGACCATGGCC
>CAMYNC010000002.1 GCA_947259685.1 uncultured Desulfuromonadales bacterium
CGTCAAGCACTTTTTTATCTTTTTTTCTGCCGCTCTGTAGCGCCCCTTCAGGGGTCAGCCTCTCGAGTAGCGGAGCGAAGTTATAACCAATCCAACTTCGCGCGTCAATCTCTTTTTTAAACTTTTTTCCCGTCGCCCCAAGCAGCCCACTTTGGCTGCCGTCGCGAGCAACGGTGCGCAGTTATATGCGATCTACACAGCGATCGCCAACTGATTTTCTACGGTTTTTCCACCGCCAGACACTTATCTCTATAACTACTCAATCTATCGTCTTTTTTGCTTGTGTCAAGGACTTACAAGACGGGCAAAGCGGCCTGAGACCATCGATCTCAGGCCGCCTCTCCTAAACAAGAATTCTCAGCACAGAAATGCGGGAGCAGTGACATGAAATACCTTGAGCGAAATCACATAGCCTCGATGATATAGTAATTTTTCTTGCCCTTCTGTATCAGTATGTAAGATCCGTTGATCAGATCCGCCCCGGTCACCAGATACTCCTGATCGGTTAGTTTGGCCTTATTCAGACTGAGCCCGTTTCCTTTTATCGTACGGCGCAATTCACCCTTAGACGGGAAAGCCGCTGTTTCCGTAGCGAGCAATTCTACAACCGGCACACCGGCATCAAGCTTGGCACGGTCGACTTCATAGGTCGGCACCCCCTCAAACACGGACAGGAAGGTCTCCTTATCCAGCTTTGCAAGACTTTCGGTCGTGGCTTTACCAAAAAGAATTTCTGATGCTTCCACTGCCTTGTTGTATTCGTCCTCACTATGAACCATGCAGGTGACTTCTTTTGCCAGACGCTTCTGCAATGGTCGTAAGTGCGGTGCAGCGCCCTGCTCTTTGACCAGCACCGTCACTTCTTCCTCGCCTAAGAGCGTAAAAATTTTAATGTACTTCTCGGCATCGGCATCAGAGACATTGAGCCAGAACTGGTAGAACTTGTACGGTGTGGTCAGCTTCGGGTCGAGCCAAACGTTTCCGCTTTCCGTTTTTCCAAATTTGCCGCCGTCCGCCTTGGTAATGAGCGGACAGGTCAGGGCGAAAGCCTCACCACTTTCCTTGCGTCGGATAAGCTCTGTCCCAGTTGTGATATTCCCCCATTGGTCCGACCCGCCCATCTGCAACTTGCAGTTCTTCTCGCGGTACAGATGTAAAAAATCGGTTCCTTGAACCAACTGATACGAAAATTCGGTGAAAGACAATCCCATCTTGGCCTCTTCACCGAGACGTTTTTTGACGCTGTCCTTGGCCATCATGTAATTGACCGTAATATGCTTGCCGATGTCGCGGATAAACTCCAGAAAACTGAAATTCTTCATCCAGTCGTAATTGTTAACCAACTCGGCAGCATTGGCTTCATCAGATTCAAAATCGAGAAACTTCGCCAACTGTTTTTTCAGACTTGCCTCGTTGTGACGAAGGGTCCGTTCGTCGAGCAGATTGCGCTCCGCAGATTTCCCCGACGGATCGCCGATCATCCCGGTTGCCCCGCCGACAAGCGCGATCGGCTTATGGCCGGCGATCTGGAAATGCTTAAGCATCATCACGCTGACCAGGTGGCCGATATGCAGAGAATCGGCAGTCGGGTCGATCCCAACGTAGGCCGATGTCATTTCTTTCTGAAGCTGCTCTTCCGTCCCGGGCATGATGTCGTGGATCATGCCGCGCCAGCTCAATTCTTCGACAAAATTCATTTTCAATACTTATCTGTTGAGTGTGTTTGGGTTATCTCTTTTCCCTGGTGTCATCCGCAGCTAGGTAAACATCAATTATCCAATCCATGCCCAGCCCTATCTTAGGGAGCTACCTGGATACGCTCTATCGCCTCACAGCTGCCCGTTTTTTCGTTAATTGTCAAGACAACCGCGCAAAGCTGCGGATCTTTTTTCGCTGCTTCCAAGCGAACTGGCTGCTGAGTTAAAAACCTTTGCAACGCAGGTTCTTTTTGATTACCGATGATCGCATCCTGGCTGCCAGACATGCCGACATCGGTCAGATAACCGGTGCCGCCCTCCAGGATTCGTTCATCCGCTGTCTGCACGTGGGTGTGTGTGCCGATTACCGCGGAAACCCGACCAGCCAAGTGATAGCCGAGGGCCTGTTTTTCACTGGTTGCCTCAGCGTGAAAATCAACAAAGATGATCGGCGTCACCTTGCGCATTTCAGCAACCAGATCGTCAGCGGCGCGAAAAGGACAGTCGAGATTTTTCATAAACACCCGTCCTTCAAAATTCAAAACCCCGACCTTGATCCCTGCAGCCGTCTCATACACACCATCACCTCGCCCAGGCAAACCTGGGGGATAATTAGCAGGCCGCAGCAAACGCCCCTCACGCTCTAAAGCATCATTGATTTCGCGCTTGTCCCAGATGTGGTTACCACTGGTGACGACATCAACACCGGCATCGAACAACTCATGCAGCACGGATGCCGTCAATCCGAATCCAGCAGCGGCGTTCTCACCGTTAGCCACAACCAGATCGATCATCTGCTTGTCAATCAAGCGATCAAGATGATCTGTCAACATTTTTCGACCGGCACGGCCGACGATATCGCCAATAAACAGCAGCTTCACGCTGTACTCCCCAAATAAGCAAGCAGGACCCGCCCTACTCTCTCAACAGGCGGAGAAGGTAGCACGAGTCCTGCATATGGTAAATAAATTGTTCGCGTCGACTTATTTTGCGTATTCGACGGCGCGGGTCTCACGAATGACGTTAACCCGAATCTGCCCCGGATAGGTCATTTCCTGCTCGATCTTCTGAGCGATATCCTTGGCCAGCACATGCGACTGGCTATCGGAGATTTCATCACTGGAAACCATCACCCGAATTTCACGACCGGCCTGAATAGCAAAACAACCTGTCACCCCACCGAAAGAAGTGCCAATCTGCTCCAGGTCTCGCAGCCGCTTGACATAGGTCTCCAAGGTCTCGCGGCGGGCACCGGGCCGCGCTCCGGAGAGGGCATCGGAGGCCTGGACCAGTATCGCCAGCACCGTATCCGGCTTTTCATCTTCGTGGTGGGCGGAGATTGCGTGTACAATTTTCGGCGACTCACCATACTTACGGGCCAGGTCTCCACCGTTGACGGCGTGCGACCCTTCCAGCTCATGGCTGACTGCCTTGCCGATATCGTGCAACAGTCCAGCGCGTTTGGCCTGCTTGACATTAATGCCAAGCTCAGCTGCCATCATCCCACAGAGAAAGGCGACCTCAATGGAGTGCACCAAAACATTCTGGCCATAGGAGGTCCGGTACTTCAGCATCCCGAGCAATTTGATGATTTCCGGGTGAATACCATGCACGCCGACGTCAAAAGTCGCCTGTTCACCGGCCTCACGAATCGCCTCATCGACCTCTTCAGCAGCTTTTTCAACCAGCTCCTCAATCCGCGCCGGGTGAATCCGACCATCAGCGATCAACCGCTCAAGAGAGATCTTGGCAACCTCTCGCCTGACCGGATTAAAACCGGAGATCACGACCGCTTCCGGGGTGTCATCGATGATCAGGTCAATTCCAGTCGCGGCCTCGATGGCGCGGATGTTCCGCCCCTCGCGACCAATGATCCGCCCCTTCATCTCATCTGAAGGCAAAGGCACGACACTGACCGTTTTCTCTGCCACAAAATCACCAGCATAGCGCTGAATTGCCAACGCCATAATCATTTTGGCCTTCCGATCGGCAACCTCACGAGCCTCGTCCTCAATTTGTTTAATACTTTTTGCCGAGTCATGACGGGCCTGGCTAAGCATTGAGTCGACCAATTGCTGTTTAGCCTGTTCGCTGCTCATGCCGGAGATTTGCTCTAATTGGGCACGCTGCTCAGCAAGCGACTGATCGACCTCGGCCAGCCGCTTCTGCAGCTGTTCATCCTGCTGCCGAAGCTGATTCTCTTTCTTGCTCAGCTCTTCATTGCGCTGCTCAATATGATCCTGTTTTCGCTCCAGATTTTCTTCTTTTTGCTGTAGCCGGTTTTCCTGGACCTGAATTTCCCTGCGCAGCTCCCGGGCCTCTTGCTCCCAATCGGCCTTGGCCTGCAGGACCGTGTCCTTCGCCAGGATATTGGCCTCTTTACAGATCGTCTCAGCCTCCTTGCGGGCATCTGTGGTGATCTGTTCAGCGGCAGCTTCAGCGTTAGAAATCTTCGACTCAGTCAGCTTGCGGCGCAGCTGCATACCGAGAAAAACTCCAGCTGCCAACGCAGCCAGAACCAATATAATTATTAAAATGTCCATCTGCACGAAACCTCCATCTGCAGAGTTTATGGTGAACCTGCCACAACCTTGTCGCAGGAGATGAATTGTGCATCGGTCGCTATAAAACTTACCGGGAGGTCATGCTCCTCAACCGGCAGAGCTTCACACAACTGAAATTCGTAACAAAGCCCAACACTGAAGGCCATAACCGAAATCCGGCTGAGTTCACGGTCGTAAAAACCCTTACCATAGCCAAGCCGGAATCCATGCCGGTCGAAAGCCACACCGGGCACAACGATCAGGTCGAGGTCATCAATTCGACACTCTGCGCCAGCAACAGGTTCCGCCACCCCGAAACAGCCTGGCCGCAATTCATGCAAAGACTCAACTTGCAGAAAACTAAGCTGCTCACCGCAGACCCTGGGAAAGTAGACCTGCTTTCCCTGAGCCTTAGCCTCAATAAACAGCTGATCAGTGTGTACTTCGTTATTGACTGAATTATAGAGCGCAACCGAACTGGCATGCCGAAAACAATCGGCATCGATAAGCTGCTGCTGAGCCTGCCGGCTGATTTGTTGGCAGTCAGCGCGATTAAGCAGTCTGCGTTGACTCAACAGCCGCTGGCGTGTTACGTGCTTTTCCATGGCGGAGAGCTCCGGCTTACCGTAAGTCTCCAGGGCAGGACGATTAGAAAAAGGCTGGCACTATTCGTGGGGGCTTGAGCTAAAATGCTTATTCTGTAACCCGTGCTTGCTTATCAACGCTGAAACCTCTGGCTAAGGCGACAACTTCGCCACAAAAACCAACGGAATACTCTCTATATCTACCTGAACCTGACTGGCCACAGCAGGTCGGCGCTGACCATCAATGCGATCTGAAACCGGGAAATTAAGCAGCTGCAAAGCAGCTGTATCCACTCTTAAATGCCTTAATTAATCTAACGACTCACCCTGAAACGCAGGGTTGTTAACCAGCCCAAAGCTGAGTACTTTGATAATATATCTCTCGCAACCGCTTTAGCAACCAGAAACAGCGCGTTCCAGCCGTTCGACAACCTGCTCCAGTCGTTCTTCCAATTGATCTGCGTTCTGAGGGCGACCTTCGAGTAACTGTAAATGCTGGCCGGCCAGATTGAATAACGTAAAAACAGTGAGATCGCGGGTATCAAGCGGACGTCCAGAAGCAGTTTCCGCCAGTTTCTCTTCGACAAAGTCGGCGACCCGCTGCACCTGCTCTGGTGATTGCTGACTACGCAGGGTATATTCGCGACCCTGAATTTTTACCTGAACACTATGTTTCACGAGTCCTCCAACTGCAGACAGTCAATGCGCTCAAGAATCCGCTCGACTTCCCCGAGCAGGCGACCACGCTCCTGCTGCAGGACAGTTTTTTCCTGCTTAAGGGAGGCACACTCCAATTTAAGCTGGCGATTTTTCTCCAATAAACTTTCTACCGCAGTTTCCAGGCGGTTCAGCAGCAGATCGTCCATGACAAATCCCCTTTGAATCTAGGCGTTCAGTTAAAAAATGTCAAGATTATCAATCAGTTTTCAAACAATGCCGAGACGAACATTTCGGCATCAAAGGGGCGCAGGTCGTCAATCCCCTCGCCAATCCCAACATAGCGGACCGGCAGGTTCAGTTCGGTTGCAATCGCCACCACGATCCCGCCCTTGGCGGTCCCGTCCAGCTTGGTCAGGGCGATGCCGTTAAGTTCAACCGCCTCATTAAACAACTTGGCCTGGGTCAGGGCGTTCTGACCGGTCGTAGCATCCAGAACCAGCATGGTCTCGTGGGGTGCTCCGGGGATCTCCCGATCGATGACGCGACGGACCTTTTTTAGCTCTTCCATCAGGTTGAGCTTGGTATGCAGGCGGCCGGCGGTGTCAAGAATCAACACATCGACCTTGCGTGCGACTGCGGCCTTGGCCGCATCGAAGGCGACCGCACCAGGGTCCGCCCCTTCGGTATGGCGGATGACATCGACACCTGCACGCTCACCCCAGATCTGTAACTGCTCAGCAGCGGCAGCGCGGAAAGTGTCTCCCGCACCAAGCAAGACCTCTTTTCCCTCCCGAGCCAACTGGTTGGCGAGCTTGCCGATGGTGGTCGTCTTGCCGACTCCGTTAACGCCAACCACCATGATCACATAAGGAGCGGCACTCGTTACGTCAAGCGGCTGACTTTCTACCTGCAGCAGACTTTCCAGTTCGGCCATCAGCGCTGCGCGCACCTGATCAGTCGTCTCCAGCGTCCCCTTGGCGCGGCGGGATTCGAGCGAACCGATCAATTTCTGGGTGGTCGGCATGCCTAAATCGGCAGTAATGAGGATTTCTTCCAACTCTTCGAGTAAATCATCATCGATCACCGACCGGCCACGTAACAGGCTATCAACCCGGCCGACCAGGGAAGACTGAGTTTTTGCCAGGCCACGCCTGAAGCGTTCCAAGACGCTCAGCGGCTCGGCTTCGGCTTCGGCTTCGGCTTCGGCTTCGGCTTCGGCTTCGGCTTCGGCTTCGGCTTCGGCTTCGGCTTCGGCTTCGGCTTCGGCTTCGGCTTCGCCCGAGCTGCTGATATTCGGCAGGGACTCCTGCAGTCGCCAACAAACGCGACAATTCAAAAATAAAAGCTTCAAACCATTGCATCAAATTCATGGAACACCGGGTCCTTTTCTCGTTATCTTTAGCATGTTACCCAAGCAGGCCAGACGCAGTTGCGAAAGACCGACTTGGGGCTATTCAAATTCAGGGCGCAGCTCTTCAATGCAACGCCGCAGCTTAAATGCGGCACGCGCCGCAATCGATTCGACCCCCAAATTTAGCACCAGATAATAATCGTCGCTCAAAGGGGCCAACAGGGTTTTACCCCGATCAGTACGGATCACCAACTCTTCAAATTCGCCGCCATCCACCCGGGTCAAAACGTCACGCAATAAATTCAAGATAATCCCTTTGTGGGCGCCAAGCAGCTTGATATCCTCATCGCCGATTCGCGCCACCTGATCAACCGCCTCCCCTTCCCAATCGATGATAATCGCCCCAAGAGCGCCTGGGATGTCCTCTAACAGTCTGTTCAATAACGATTTAAATGGCATTTTCCCCTTTTCCCCTGCTCGGTCAGCTGGCAACCCGGGTCGACAGGCTGGCGGTGCCTGGATCGTTGATCCGCACCGACACCAGCTTGGAGACACCCGGCTCCTGCATAGTGACACCATACATAGTATCCACAATAGTCATCGTTCGCTTACTGTGGGTAATAATAATAAATTGCGATCGATCAGTCATCTCGCGCACCAGCTCTGCAAACCGATCGATATTGGCATCATCGAGCGGGGCATCAACCTCATCCAGCACGCAAAACGGCGTCGGCTTAATCAAAAACAAAGAGAAGATCAGCGCCACAGCGGTCAGAGCTTTTTCCCCACCAGAGAGCAGATTGACATTCTGCAAGCGCTTGCCTGGCGGCTGAACGATAATTTCGATGCCGGTTTCCAGCAGATCGTCTTCATCCGACAACCTCAGTTCGGCCTGGCCGCCGCGAAACAGTCGCGGAAACACCTGTCGGAATTTTTCGTTCACCAGGTCGAAGGTCTCCTTGAAACGACGCCTGGTCGTACGATTGATCTGGCTGATCGCTTTCTGCAGATCATCGAGCGACTGCTGTAAATCGTCCCGCTGCCGGGTCAGAAAATCGTAACGCTCCTCCTGCTCGCGATACTCATCGATCGCCATCAGGTTCACTTCACCCAAAGATTCAATCCGTTGCTGCAGGCGTTTCAGCTGTTGCTGCTGTCGCTCCAGCTCATCCTCGGTCGCCTCAGGCACCTGGTGTTCCAGCAAGTCGACCCGGTAACGCTCCTGAACCCCCTGACGGACATGCTCTGCATCCACCTGCAGCTCGTGCTGCCGCAGCTGCAGTCTGGCTACCTGCTTGCGCAGCTCTTCAGCCTCAGTACGCACAGTTCGCAGCTGCTCTCGCTGTTCATCCAACTGCGAGCGTTCCTGCTCGTAACGCTCGCGCACTTGCTGACTCGCCTGTTGCTGCTCTTCCCGCCGAGCCAGCAACAACTCAAACTCTACCTGTAGCCGCTCATCGGCCTGGCTGAGGCGCTGCTGCTGGTGGTCAGCAGTCTGCTGTCGCTGCCGCAACTGCTGTTGGCGTTGTTGCAGCTCCAGCTGCTGTGCGGCAAGGCGTTTCAGGGTGTCGCGGGCGCCCTGCTGTTGCTGTTGGAAAGCAGCCAGGGCGATGCGTTTTTCGGTCAGCTGCTCGCGTTCACCATCCAGCCGATCGCGCAGCTCGATAAGTTGCTGTTGCAAATCCACAGAGGCAGCTTCGAGCTGCTGCTGCCGTTCAGTCGATTTTTGACTGCCGCTGGTCAGCTCGCCTTTTTCCTGCTGCAAAGAATCGCAAAGCTCGGCGATCTGTTCGAGATCGAAAGCGATCAGCTCAAGTCGCTCGGTCAGGCGTGCGGCCTCTCCCTGCTGCCTCTGCCGATCCTTATTCAGATCAAGGGCCTGCAGCTCCAGACGGTGCTCTTCAGCGACAGTGGCTTGTTCCTCGGCTTCGATCTGTAGAAGATCATCCTGCAGAATCGAAAGCTGTTGCTGCTGTTGGCGAAACTGCTTCTCAAGCGCTTCCAGTTCATGACCAAGCTCTTCAAGCTGCCGCTTTTTACCCAGCAGGCCGACGCTACTTGCGGCGGATTGACCGCCGGTCAGTTCGCCACGCCAGTTTAAACAGCCACCGTCTGCCGCCACCAACAACACCCCGACAGGAAGTTGCTGATCGCGAAAGCTGTTTATCTCCTCAACCAGGTAGATGCCAGCCAACCAGTTGCGGATCAGCGCCTCTGACTCCGGCTTGGCATCCACCAGCTCAATCAGCGGCTGGCCCGAGTCAAACTCACAGGCGGTTGGCGCGCGGGGCGGCAGCAACAACGTCGCCCTTGCCTGGGCCTGTTCAAGGAGTTGCAAAGCCTGGCCGGCGGCTTCAGAACTGGCCATTGGAATGGCCTGCAAACGCTCACCTAGGGCCATCTCGACCGCCATTTCATGGGCGGAGTCCTTCACCCGCAGCAGGTCAGCAACAATCTGCTGCCAGGGTGTTCCCGGCGCCAGGAGAGCGCGAACGCCCTCAGCATAGCCTTCACGATTACCTTCCAGCTCCTCAAGGGATTCCTTGCGCGAACGGCAACGCTCCAACTGCCGGTTATCTTCAGTTAACCGCGCTTCGGCCTGGCGGCACTGTTCCTTGCAGTGCTGCCGGCGCTGTTCCTGCTGCAGGCGCTCTTCGCCGAGTTGCTGCTGGCGCTCGCTGACCGCCTGCAACTGCTGGATGCCTTGCTGCTGTTCAGCGCCAAGTTCCTGCTGTTGCTCCTGCAATCGCACCGCCTCAGCTTGCAACAGCTGTCGCCGTTCGCTCTCTGCTCCCAGGCGCCGTTCGCTCTCTTCCCGCCGATTGGCCAAACGACTGGCCTCCGCCAGCAGCTCCAGCAATTCACGCCGCCGTTCCTCCAGCTGCTGAGTGAGGGCTTGTTCGCGGCTCAGAGCCTGGCGTAAGCCCTCCTCCTGAACCTCAGATTCCCCTTCAAGAGCTTCCAGGCGGCCAACGAAACTGCCTTCTTCCTGCTGCAACTGGCCAACCTCGTCTGCCAGAGCAGTGAGTCGTTCTGTGACCAGCTGCCCTTCCTGCTGTCGTTCGATACCCTGGGCTTGCAGCTGTTCCCGCTGGCGAACCGAAAGTGCCAGTTCCCCTTCCACCCGCTGAATCTCCGCTGCCAGCTGATAAACCCGCTCTTGGGAAAGGGTCAGCTCGGCTTCGATTCCGGTCAGCCGTAACTGGCGTTCTTCGAGTTGCAGTTCGCCTTGTTCAAGCTGCAGGTCTAATCTGGCCAGACCGCCGGATTGTTCCTGTTCCTGGGCAGAAACCAGGCTTATTTCAGCGCGCAATTTTTGAAACTTGTTGCCGGTCAGACTCAGCTCCAGCCGTTTGGCTTCACCGCGATATTCTCGGAACTTTTCGGCCCGCTGGGCCTGGCGCTTCAAGCTGCTGAGCTGACGCCGCACTTCGGAGATGATATCGCTCAACCGCACCAGATTCTGCCGGGTCGCATCCATCTTGCGCATGGCAGTTTTTTTGCGCAGTTTATACTTCGTGACCCCGGCGGCCTCCTCGATCAAACTGCGTCGCTCGGCCGGCTTGGCGCTGACCAGCATGCCGACCTTGCCTTGCTCGATGATCGAATAGGCACGTGCACCGACCCCGGTATCCATGAACAGTTCAGTGATATCGAGTAATCGGCAGGGGGTTTTGTTCAGCAGGTACTCACTCTCGCCACTGCGATACAGCCGGCGGGTGACCATAATCTCGGCATAATCCTGATACGCCGGTGGGCAGACCTTGGCGCTATTGTCAAAAACGACCGTAACCTCTGCCAAGCCGTGAGGTTTACGGCTTTCGCTGCCACCGAAGATCACATCCTCCATCGCCTGGCCGCGCAGATGGCGGGCATTCTGCTCCCCCATCGACCAGCGGATCGCATCAACGATATTGCTTTTCCCGCAACCGTTCGGCCCGACCACCCCGGTGATCCCCTCTTGAAAGGTTAGGGACACCTTGTCGACAAAGGATTTGAAGCCAACGATATCGAGACGCTTAATCTTCATCCGGCCGGAATCTGTACTCCTGAAACAGCAAATATAAAGTTGCCGGGATTTGGCCGGCAATCACCATTTTCAATTGTCATTAAAAAACTCAGCGGGTCATGTTAACAAGCAGCAGTATTCATGTAAAGAATAGATATTATGGGCAAAGTTGGCCTGTCAGCTTGCTGCTTGTCGAACTTCTGCTGAGAGGTTATGATGAGTACGCAAGAAGCGAAACACGCCTATCAGCCCGGACCCGTCTCTCGAACGATCGGCCTAGATGAACAGACCCCCTTTTTATAAGCGTCGCCCCATTCTCAGTAGTCTATTCGTGACATTGCTGATTATTTCAAGTTTGATTGCCATCTTTATCCATCAGCTCGACTTGAATGACTATCTGCAGACGCTTGAGGATCAGCTGAGCGACAATCTCCAACAACCGGTCGCGATCAAAGAAATTCACCTGGCTTTCGAGCAGGGACTGGCGATCGAGCTTAAGCAACTGGTGATCGGTGATCCGCTCTCCCCCTTGCTTGAAGTGCCGAGCTTAACAGCGACCCTGAAACTGATTCCGCTATTCGAGCGCAAGCTGCTCTTTACCCGGGTCCTGATCGACAGCCCCAGCGTGCAACTCTTTCTACCACTGGGAAAAGGCCCGGCAGCAGGCAGCTCGCAGCAGCTGATCGACTCACTCGGCATCCGCATCCTGACCATCCGCAATGCCCGCCTGAATATTTTTCAACAGCAGCCGGAAGGGCCCCGCAAGCTCCTGCAACTGGACAACCTGCATAGTGTCTTGACTGGCTGGGAAACCGGCAAAAGCGGCCGGTTGGTGGTTACCGGGCAATATTTCCAAAAGCAGCACGCCAGCGACTTCACTGTCGACCTCAGCCTCCCGACCAGCACCGATCCCAGCGAATGGCGCGAAGAAAACTTCCGCTATCGGCTGACGCTGCAAAACTTTGCCACCGCCGACCTGCCGAAACCGTCCGGGGCCAGGATTCCCAAGCAGGTTGACCTGTACGTCACCCTTGATGGTGTGCCGGCCAAAGGCACACAGCTTAAAGCGAGATTATTCAGCCACCGGGATCAGGAAGAACTGTTTTCGTTCAGCGGCAACTGGCAATCGACCAGTAAGCAGGACACTATCACCGCTCTGACCGGAAGCCTCTTGGGATTACCGATTGATGGCGAATTACTGTTGCTCCGACAACCCAAGGAAACTTTTCTTGGTGGCCGTTTCGGTGCCCAAAACGTCAGCCTGACTTCCCAACTGCTTCGGCAATGGCGAATCCCCGGGGCGGAGAAGTTGAAGCAAGGCGAACTGGATCGACTGGCGGTGGTACTGGTGAAAAGCTGGCAAGCAGATGAAACCTTACCGGAGTTACCGCGCATCGGGCTGGAACTCTCCTTGACCAATCTGGATTGGAACAGCTCGGAACTACAGCAACTGCAAGATTTCTCAGTAGAATTGTTATTGCAGGATGAAAACCTGCTGATCAAGGACGGCCTCGCCTCGATCAGTAGCCATCCGGTGCATTTTTCCGGGCAGCTTAAAGCCCTTTTCAGCCACCCACAACTCGACCTCAAACTCTTATTCGAACCAGATTTAAAGCGCCTGGAAGAGCAGTTGACCTTGCCTGAAGACTGGCGGCTGAACGGTCCGATACCGATTGAGCTAAAGCTTTCCGGAGCCCTGAACGAGCCCAGCTACAGCCTCAGTGCTGACCTTTCAGCGACCAGCGTGCAGCTGGGCAAACTGCTGCAAAAAATCCCTGAGCACCAGGGGAGGTTATTCCTGAGTGGGCAGCTCAACAAGGACTATCTTCAGCTTGACGAATTTCAATTCACCCTGGGCGATTTCCTGCTGAGCGGCGAAGGAAATTTCCCCCGCAGGCCAGAAACCGACAGTTTACTGCTCGACATAGATGCCTTTGATCTAGCCAAACTGCAGCCCTTTTCACCGCTGTTTGAACAGTTGCAGATTGTCGGCCGGGTCCATCCGTACCTCGAATACACCAAAGGGACTGGAGCCCGGGGACGCTTGCGGATCGATGGCCTGGGAAGTCACTTTTTTAACATTGTCGGTGACCTGAACCAGGCCCAGGGGGAGATTCACTTTAACCACCAGGGGTTGAGCTTCAGCCAACTGGAGGCAGCCCTTGGAGAATCACCGGTGACTTTGAGCGGTCGCATGACACCCTGGCAGGAACCCCGGCTGGAATTAGCTATCACCGGCCCAAAAGTCCGCGCCGTCGACCTGATTTTTCGTAATCAGGACCTCAACTTCTACCATCTGGATGGCCGGCTGCAGATCGACAAACAGGGCATAGCTTTCGCTCCGGTCAAAGTCGCTCTTGAAACAGAGACCCAGGCGACGGTCAGCGGTCAACTGACCAATTTCAAACAACCAGAAATCGTTCTGGATATCAGCGCAGAAAAAGCCGATATCATTGAGGTCATCAAGGTCTTTCAAGGCCCCCCTAGAACCAAATCGCCAGCAGCCAAACGCGAACGCAAGCCGATTCTGATAAATGTTTACGCCAAGCAGGGGACTTTGGGCGGTCTGAGCTTTCAGAACGCCCAGGGGCAGATCAAAGACCACCGTGGAGTCTTTACGATTTACCCGCTTAATTTTGAAAATGACGGTGGCTATTGTGTGGCCCGGGTTGAATTCGATCGGAACCGGCAGCCGGGCATCCTAAAGGTCTCCGGCCATGCCGAGGATATTGATGCTTCGATTCTCCACCAGAGTATTTTCAAGAGACGCGGCCTGATCAGCGGCAAACTGCGCGGCGATTTTTACCTTGAAGGAGCAACCGCCGACAACCGTTTCTGGCACAACGCTACTGGTGGCATCCACCTGCAGGTCAGCGCCGGAACACTCCGAAAGTTCCGCGGTCTCGCACGGGTTTTTTCCTTGCTAAACATCTCCCAGATCTTTGCTGGCAACCTGCCTGACATGGATAATGAGGGCATGCCGTTCAGCCTCTTGGAAGGCAGCGTAGGCTTTGCCGACGGGCGGATGAGCACCGAAGATCTGCACGTGGAAAGCGAAGCGATGAATCTTTCTTTGGTCGGCGAGCAAAATCTGATCGCCAATACGGTTAATTTTGATCTCGGGGTCATGCCGCTACGCACCGTCGACAAGGTGGTCAGCAAAATCCCGATTGCCGGCTGGATTCTGGCGGGAGAAGAAAAGGCGCTGTTTACCGCCCATTTTAAAATCAAGGGGTCAAGCGATTCGCCCAAGGTCACTGCGATACCGATCGGTTCGGTCTCCAATACGGTCTTCGGCATCGTCAAACGAACCTTCGGCCTGCCCGGCAAGCTGGTGAAGGATCTCAGCGAGTTGCTTAATAATCCGCGGCAGAAACAGAATCAACTGGAGCCGCCTGAACCACAAGTAGAGCCTTAGGCAGCTCGCTTATCCCCGACATAAACCGTCGAGATGCCGAAGGTCAGGTCGCAATGCTGCAGTTGACTGAAGCCAGCGTCGCCCATCATGCGGGAAAACTCGTCCTGGCTGGGGAATTCCAAAACCGAGTCAGGCAGGTACTGGTAGGCGCTGCGTTTGGAAAGAAAGCCACCGATGGTCGGCAGGATCTTCTGAAAATAAAAGTAATAGAGGCGACGGAAAAGCTCACTGCGCGGGTTGGAAAACTCCAGAATAACCACCCGCCCCCCAGGCTTGAGGACGCGGTACATTTCGCGCAATCCGGCCGGCCGGTCAACCACATTGCGGATGCCGAAGGCAATGGTAATGGCATCGAAGGTCGCATCAGGATGAGGAATCTCTTCGCAAGGCGCATTGACCAGCATGATCCGCTCGCCGTACATGGAAGAGTTGAGCTTCTGCTGTCCCTGGACGAGCATTCCCTGGGTGAAATCTTCCCCGACGATCTTTACCGAAGGGTCGGTGTTGGCCGCTACCTCCAGGGCCACATCGCAGGTTCCGGTCGCAATATCCAGCACCCGCCCCGCGGCCGGGACACTGAGCTGGCTTACGGCGAAGCGCCGCCAGCGGCGGTCGATGCCGAACGAAAGCAGCCGGTTTAGCAGATCGTAGCGGTGGGCAATATCGTCAAACATCTGCCGCACACCGCGCCCCTTGTCAGACAACTGGAACATGTGAAACTCCTGGTGGTCCATGAATTGAGCTGTTGCAATCGCAATTCAGCGCGCAAACAGTTGGAATGGTGCATGGTTCTATCATAGAGCAGGCAGAGCACCAACAAAAAATCGCCCGATTTGTCAGAACAACGCCAAACTCCTTGAACACCGAGACCGATGAGTCCCTTTATGCAAAAAGCCCAGCTGAGACCACTCCCCCTGCCGGTTTGTGCCGCAGTCATCTGCCACGCCGGAAAAATCCTAATCACCAGGCGGCCTGCCGGCAAACCCCATGGCGGCCTTTGGGAATTTCCTGGAGGAAAAATTGATCATGGCGAGTCGCCACATCAGAGTTTGATCAGAGAGTTGCGCGAAGAATTGGCGATTGAAATCAGTGTCGGCCCGATTATCGAGACGGTCTACCACCATTACGATTGGGGCCCAGTACTGATTTTAGCCTATCGTTGCCACTGGGAGTCAGGAGAGATTCAACACCTGGAGGTGGACGATCATCGCTGGCTGGCAGCGCACGAGCTCAGTGGACATCCGATTCTGCCAGCCGACCAGCCGATTCTCGATAAATTAAAAACACTCGATATTTGCCAATAACAGCCGGCAACTTGAATTTTAACGGTTAGGAATTAAACTTGAGGCGCGCAAAAAATGAATCCGCCAGAGAATCGAATTCAGAGGAAATAGCAACCTCTGCCACTGCGGGCAACTCCGCTCTTCTTGAAAAATCGAATATTTGCAGTGCTGTCATTGTCATTGACATGGATAATCTGCCGCTTTAATCTCTTGTAGATAAAAGAACAAGGTTCGCTCAAACGAGACATATGCAAACATAGGCGGTCGTCACTGGCCTCGAAAAATAATTGGCTTTTCCTGGAGGCGAAAATGGCTGAAAAACAGAGGGTGTACGTTAACTTCTTTGCTCCTTCTTCAGACAGCATGAAGGCCGAAGTCACCGTTGCCCGAACCATCATCGTCTTCTGGTTCATCCTCAGTTACGGTCTTCCCGTCTTTATCTGGCTAGCGGGCCTGGGCGACCCGAACGGCCTGGGCGAATCTTTTCTCACGCAAATCCGCTTCCTCGGTTTCCCCCTGCATTATTGGTTACTTGCTCAAGGCTGCATCCTGGGCTACATCCTGCTCTGTAAACTCTATTGTATTCTTTGGGACAAATTGGTTATCCATCTACACGGGAAATAACCACTGCCATCGGGAGAGATAGCTTATCATGCACCGACCTACCATCAGCCTGAGTCTGAGCTGCCTTATCAGCCTGACAATCGCCACCTCAGCTTTGGCTGCCGGCGAGGAGATCTACCAGTTGCAAACCGGCTTCAAGCTGGCTCCGGCAATCATCATGGTGGCCTTGCTGGCGGTTTATGTCGGCGTCGGCTTTCTGTCCAAAGTCAGTAACACCTCCGGCTACTGGGTGGCCGGCCAGGGGATCGGCAAACTGGGCAATGGCGCTGCCATTGCCTCTGACTGGATGTCGGCCGCATCCTTTATGGGGGTTGCCGGCCTGCTCTATCTCAAGGGCTGGTTCGGGCTCGGGTACATCATCGGCTGGACTGGCGGCTATGTGCTGCTGCTCTGCCTGATTGCCGCCCAGCTACGCCGCTTCGGTAAATACACCATCCCCGAATTTCTTGGCGACCGCTACAACAGCCATGCGGTTCGATTGATTGCCGCCTCGGTCACAGTGATCATCGCAATCACTTACTCAACCGCCCAATTCAAAGGCATCGGCCTGATCTGCGGCTGGATTTTCGGTATGAGCTACCAGGCCAGCGTGTTTTTTGCCGCCGGCGTGGTCTGCCTGTATATGCTGATCTCCGGGATGGCTGGGGTCACCCGCAACCAACAGATTCAATATGTCGTCCTGATTTCAGCGTTTTTGCTGCCGCTGTGGTTTTTGATCAAGAAAGCCGGTGGCAGCGGTTTTCTGCCGCAACTTGAATATGGCAGCATTATCTCCAACCTGATGGAGGGCAAGGTTTCCGCCGAGGCCGGGGGGATGCTCGGCGCTGAAGCGACAGCAGAGCTCAAACGTGCCTACCTGCCTTGGGGCAAGGGGGACTTCTATCACTTTATCGCTCTGGTCTTTACGCTGATGGTTGGGACAGCCGGGCTGCCACATATCATGATCCGCTTCTACACCGTCAAGAATGAAGATGTCGCACGCAAATCGGTGCTCTGGGGGCTGTTTTTTATCGGCCTGCTCTACTGGTCGTCGCCCGTCTATGCGGCGCTGGGAAAATTCTGGAACCCGACCGGCGGCAAAGAGGTCGCCGATATGATTATCCTTTCGGCACCGGAAAAAGCCGGACTACCAACTGCTTTTATCGGCTACCTGGCTTCTGGTGCGCTGGCAGCTGGACTATCGACCGTAGCTGGCCTGCTGGTCGCAGGGGCCTCGGCGATTGCTCATGATTTTTACGCCACCGTGTTTCGGCCCGACTGTACCGACCGCGAAGCGCTGGCCATCGGCCGACTCTCCACCGCCGCCTTGTGTATTGTCGTCATCGGCTTTGCCCTCTATCCTTTGGCGCTGATCGCCCAGATCGTCGCCATGGCCTTTGCCATTGCCGGGAATACCATTTTCCCAGTGGTGGTGCTGGGGATCTGGTACTCCAAATCGAATAAGTACGGCGCTCTGGCCGGCATGTGTTTCGGCCTTGGCATGACGCTGCTGGCGATGCTCGGCTGGGCCGCCAAAATTGAGCTGTTCGGCGGCAGCGGCATCCTGCCTGCCACCTCAAGCGCCTTGCTGGTCTGCCCATTGGCCTTTTTAATCAACATCATCGTTTCCAATATCATGCACGATAAACTGGATGAGGAATCCGCAGACTGCACCGACGAACTGCTGCGCAAAATCCATAATCTTCCCAGCTGCAGCGAAGCTGATGAGCAACCAAAAGCCAAAGCTTTCGGCCATTAATCAGGCACTCTAACTCCCCCCGCCGCTACGGGTCGCCAGGAAAACTGTTTGCTGGCACCAATTTGTCAATGCTAGAATGGAGGTTGGCTGCTAAATCGCAGCCAACCTTGTGCTTATCGGTCATTGCCTTGCACTCCACAGGAGCCTCTTCATGGGCATCATGCACCTGCGCGACACCGAACCATTCAACCACCTGCCAGAGAACCTGTTCCTGGAGCTTCGCAGCAGCGCAATCAAACATGCCTATCCAGCCAACACCCACATTTTTAGTCAGCAGGACCCTGCCACCGGCTATCTCTACGTAATTTCCAATGGGATGGTAGAAATCACCGCCGCCGTACCGGGCGGCGAGGAGATGGTGGTCGATTACCGCAAAGAAGGGAACTTTTTCGGCGGGACGCCAATCTTTACCGGTGAAACCTATACCGGCGGCGCGCGTACCGTCACTGAAACCACCTGCTACCTGATTCCGCAAGCGGTGCTGAAAAAGGCCGCTGAAGACTATCCACAGATCAGCGACTATTTTACCCGGGCGGTTCTTTCCCGGGTGCGCAGCCTCTATGCCGACATCGTCAAAGAACATACCAGCAACGCCATCACCCAGATGGAAGCCTACCCGTTTAAAAAACGGCTCTCCGAGATCATGACCGCCCCGGTCGAGACCTGCTCACCCGAAGCGACGGGGCGGGAGATCGCGCGGCAACTGACGGAAAAAGCGACCAGTTCGGTGCTGGTGATGGGGAAAAGCGAAAACCCCATCGGCATCATCACCGAGCGAGACCTGATCGCCAAGGTGCTTAGTCCCGAAGCGGTCAACGGCAACACCATCACCGCCGCTGAGATCATGACCCCGCACCCGCACTCAATGACGCCGGAAACCTACATGTATGAAGCGATGGCCTATCTCACCAGCCAGCGGATCAAACATCTGCCGGTCCTCGACCGCGGTCGGCTGGTCGGGCTGGTGACCCTGCGCGACCTGATGCGCTACCGCAGCCAGAAGGCGATGCTGCTGGTCGGTTCGATCAGTGAACTGAACAGCCTGGCCGGGCTGGTTGCAGTCAAACAGGAGATTCACAATGTCGCCCGTTCGCTGCTCACGGAAACCCACTCGACCCCTGAAGTGGTCGAAATCATTTCCTATATCCACCATAATATCATCAGAAAAATCTACCAGCTCTGCTACCGGCAAATGCTTGACGAAGGCCATCAGGCACCGACCATCCGGCATTGCTTTTTATTGATGGGCTCCGGTGGCCGGCGCGAAATGCTGCTCGGCCCCGATCAGGACCACGGTTTTGTATTTGAAGACATCCCGGAGGAAAGGCTGCCCGAGGTTGATCGGTTCTTTGCCCCTTTCGGTGAAAAGCTGGTCGCCGCCTTCGAGAAGATCGGTTATCCCCGCTGCGAGGGGCAGGTGATGGCCAACAATCCGGCCTGGTGTGGGCGGCTGTCCGACTGGCATCAGCGGATTCACGACTGGGTGAACGAACCCGAACCGCAGAAGGTGCGCTATTCATCGATCTTCTTCGATTTCGTGCCACTGGTCGGGGACGCTGGGCTGGCGCAGTCGCTGCGCGACATCGTCTTTGCGGAGATCCGCAATTTCGAAGGCTTCCTCTATCACATGATGGCCCTCGATCTGCGCACTAAGGTGCCGATCGGGCTGCTGGGGCGCTTCATTGTCGAAAAGTCGGGTCAGAAGAAAGGCTGTCTGTCGATCAAACAGGGGGGCAGCATCTCCATTGTCGATTGCATCCGCATGTTCGCGCTGGAAAAAGGCTTGCAGGAGACCACCACCCTCGGTCGCCTGAAAGCGCTGGTTGAAGTGCGGGTCTTCGAAGCCGATACCGCCGAACATATCAAGGCGGCCTTCGAGGCTTTAACCTTTTTACGCCTGCGTAACGAAATTCAACTGCTCGATTCGGGCCAGCCTCCGCACCATCTTCTTGATCCGAGCCAGCTGTCAAAGAGCGAGCAGGAACTATTGAAAGAAGCTTTCCACGCAGTAAGTAAGCTGCAGGACGCAACCAAAAGGCACTTTACGAAATCGTTTATCTGATGAAAAAAGTATTTCTAGGCATATTGATCCTGTTGCTGCCGGCCTGTATGCAGCTTGACTACTATCTGAGTTCGGCCACCGGCCATCTGCAGGTTATCAGGAAGCGCCAGTCAATCAGCGACCTGCTGCAAAAACCAACGACTTCCGAAGAACTTCAGCAGCAGTTGGAGCGCATTTCCCAGATCCGCGATTTTGCCAGCCAGGAACTGGGGCTGCCGGAAAATAATAGCTATCGTAGCTATGTTCAGCTTGACCGCCCCTATGTGGTCTGGAATGTGGTGGCTACGCCGGAATTCTCCCTGGAGCCTTTGCAGTGGTGTTTCCCGATTGTTGGCTGTGTCAGTTACCGCGGCTATTTCGAGCAGGCCGACGCGGAAAACTTTGCTGCCAGTCTTGACCAGGATCAGTTTGATACCGCCATCAACGGAGTTCCTGCCTATTCGACCCTTAATTGGTTCGACGATCCGGTGCTGAGCACCTTTAGCGATTGGCCGGCTCCCTCGGTAGCGAAATTGATCTTTCACGAACTGGCCCACCAGAAACTCTACCTGCCGGATGATACGGTCTTCAACGAATCCTTCGCCAGTGCCGTCGAAAAGATCGGCATCGAACTCTGGTTAAAACAGCAGAACAATCCGGAGATGAGCCGGCGGTATTACTTACAGAGCGAGCGCCAGGGGCAATTTCACCAACTGCTGAGCCAGACCCGGGATGAGCTGCAGCAACTCTATCGCCAATCGCTGCCGGAAGAGCAACTGCGCAGTGGCAAACAGGCAATTTTCACCAGCATGCAACAGAGTTACCAGCAACTGCGTGAAAGCTGGGAGGGTTACTCCGGTTACGACGCCTGGTTCGGCAAGGTTAACAACGCCAAGTTTGCCGCCCTGAATGCCTACCACCGCTGGGTACCGGCCTTCCGGCTGGCGATGCTGCAGGAAAAAAACGATTTGGGCAGTTTTTATCGCCGCTGCCAGGCGATAGCCCAGCAGCCCCAAGAACAGCGCCGACAGCTTTTGGACCGGCTGACTGCCGAATACCCGCAGCACAAACCAAAAACCCAGGTGGCAAAAAAGAATGAGCCTGCAACTGACCATTCTGTGCGAAAACAGCGTTGAGCGCATCCTGCCCGGCGGCTTGATTGCCGAACATGGCTTTGCCTGTCATCTGCACAGCACCGACGGCGACTACCTGTTCGATACCGGCAGCGGCCTGGGTTTGCAGCACAACTGCAAGCAGCTCGGCATCGACCTCTCGGTTTTACGGGGAATCGTTCTCAGCCACGGTCACTGTGATCACACTGGCGGCCTGCTGACTGCCCTCCAGCAAAGTTCGTCTCTTCCGGTTTACGCCCACCCCAAACTGTTCGGCCCCCGCTACAGTGGCGGCGCTAAACAGCAACGGGAAATCGGTCTACCCTGGCCTCGAGCAGATCTTGAGCGCTGTGGGGCACAGTTTCAACTGAGCAGACGAGCACAGCGGCTGACCGAGCAGCTTCTCCTGTCCGGCGAGATTCCGCGCAAACAGCAAACTGCTCATTTAGACCCGCAGCTGTACATCAAAGACCCTGCTGGCCAGGAAAAGGTTGATCCCCTGGCTGATGACATGTCGTTGTTTATCACCACAGAAAAGGGGTTGGTTATCCTCCTCGGCTGTGCCCATGCGGGCCTGTACAATATTATCGAACACGCCAGGGAAGTGACTGGCCTTAAAAAGATTCATATGCTCCTCGGCGGGACTCATCTAAAAGCCAGCACCGAGGAACACCTGGCGTCAACCATCGAGCAACTGGATCAATACGACATCGATTGGATCGGTGCTTCGCACTGTACCGGACTGCGCCAATCCCAAAAGCTGGCAAACCATTTCGGCGAGCGCTTTTTCTACGCCAGCGTCGGCACCGTTCTGGAGATATGAAACAGTCCAAACTCCTCTACTGATGAAAAAACTCGTCCAACGTTCCATGCACAGTTTCAGCTTGATTGTGACGCATGAGCAAGAACGACTTAACTCTCTGCCAAAAAAATAGAAGCCGGAAATGGAATGGATCACATCCTCCTGCCGACCAACAGCCTGAGACCTCAAAATAGGATCCTTTTGTGAAAATCATTGATTCTGTCGCTGCAGTTTTCTGCCATGCCGGCCACATCTTTGCCGTACGCCGTCAGCCGCACCTGAATGCTTTTCCCGGATACGAGTCCTTTCCTGGCGGAAAAATAGATTTGGATGACTCCACATCCCAGCACTCAGCGCAGTTTCTTCGTGAACTGGACGGTCAAAAAATTCACGCGCTGGTTCGGGAAATCGAGGAGGAACTCGGTTATGACCTGCCTGGAGGAATTGTTTCTGGGCAGGTCACTTCAGTGAAGTTTCTCGCCATGGCGCTTGCCCCATCTCTTGTGCCGGTGCGATTTCGCCTGCACTTCTTTCGGATTGACCTGAAAACACGTCCGCTGTTCACGCCGGATTCCGGAGAGTTTGCGAACACCTATTGGGAGACTCCTCAGCAAGTACTCAACAGATTCCTCAAGGGTGACGCCTTGATGGTCCCCCCGCTTCGCCGGGTCCTGGAAAAGCTGAGCATAAATCCGCAAGGGCAAGACTTTGGTGACCTTTCTTCCCAATTTAATGAAGATAATTATGTTCCCCGATTGGAGCCGCTCAGCGGCTTGCACATATTCCCGGTTCCATCCAACACTTTCCCGCCTGAAAAACGCACCAACGCTTTTTTGCTTGGGGACAACAATTCTCCCCAAATTTTAGTTGATCCCTCACCTGAATCTCCTGAGGTTTTGGAGAAGCTACGACAAACGCTGAGACAGGGGAAGGTAAGTGCTCTGTTTCTCACGCATCATCACCATGATCACCACGAACACGCACCAGAGCTTGCCAAAGCTTTAAACGTGCCGATTTGGATGAGTGAGGACACTTTGGCCCGCATCACGCAAGAACAGGGTTCCGACTACTTTTCCGGACTTCAGGTCGAAACCAAGCAGGCAGGAGACAGATTGACGTACTGGAAGGGTGAAGCCGTTCGGGTTTATCTGGTCCCTGGACATGATGCTGGGCAGCTCGCTCTTGCTCCCGAATCTCTTCGCTGGTTCATTGTTGGTGACCTCATTCAAAGTGTCGGAACGGTGGTCATTTCAGCTCCGGAAGGGAACATGGCAAGCTATTTCAAAACCCTTGAGAAGATTATCGATCTGGCTCCAGCGGTCATTGTTCCGTCTCATGGAACGCCGATGCGTAGTAGCTTTCGTCTGCAAGCCACCTTGCAGCATAGGCGCGAGCGAGAAAAAGTGATCCTCGAATTGTACGCTGACGGCAAAACAGAAACCGAGATACTCGATACCATTTATCATGGGATTGATGAGCAGCTACTGCCTTACGCAATGAAAAACATCAAATCCCACCTGGTAAAACTTCAGCAGGAAGGCCGGCTTAAGCTAGCAGATTAGCGATTGTAGCTTGTCTAAGAATGACCGGCTCTGCAAGTTCTTTGACTGCCAGGTAGGGGAACTGATGGAGTACGTTGAGAAGGTCGACCCGTGAAATAGTCCAGAGGTCGTTTTTTCCCATAGGCGAAGAGCCATACTGCTCTCGACACAGGCTGGCACGATTATGTATCTTTTAACCAATTGATTTTACTGAGCGGTGACTTGGGAGTTAGTGCAGGGGTCATTTGGCTCTGACCACTGGACGGCGGAAAACGGGCTAATTCCAGAGGGCAATGGTCAAAACGGGAAATAGACTGTCACAGGATCGTCACAAAAACGTCACAGACAAAAAAACGGCTAGCGAGTAATCGCTAACCGTTTGATTTTTGTGGCGCGCCCGATAGGATTCGAACCTATGACCTCTGCCTCCGGAGGGCAGCGCTCTATCCAGCTGAGCTACGGGCGCGCATGAGGCTGTACTATATACTCCATTAGCAGTTACAATGCAACCGGAAATGCCCGCAATGTTGCTCCCAATCTTGCAGAAATCTTGAGGTTTGAAATGCATGTAAAGATCTGTCTTTGTTTAATCCTGTTCCTCTTGCCGCTGCCGAGCCTGGCCCAGGATTCTTACCGCATCGAGGAAGTCTCTACCGGCGTCTATGCGGCGCTGGCCGAACCCGGCGGCGCGGCAACCTCTAACGCATTTATCGTTGACCTGGGCTCGCAGCTGATTGTTGGGGGTGCGCATTTTAGCCGCAAGGCAATCAATGATCTGATTGCGGCAACCACCGGCCTCAACGGCAAACCGATCCGTGCAATTGTGTTGGCCCACCATCATCCCGGTTTCAGCTTTATCGATTTTGACTTCCCGGAAAAGCTCGATTTGGTCATGAACATTGAAAGCCGCCTGATCATGAAGCAAGAAGCGCGCAGGCTGAAAAGTCCATTGCTGTTTTTTAAAGAGGGACTGACCTTTGAGGGCAGTGACCGGACCCTGATTCTGACGAATGTCGGGCCGGCCCACAGCAATGGCGACCTGATCGCCTATATCCCGCAAAGCAGCACCGTTTTTACCAGCGACCTGGTTTATATCAACAGTGTCGGTTTTCTCGGTGCCGGCTCGCTGCGTGAATGGGCCTTTACCCTGGAAGGGATCAGCGCATTGCAGATCGACTCAGTGATTCCAGGCTTCGGCCCGGTCGGCAACCGGGAAGATATTTTAGCGTTTAAGCGCTACCTGAAAGATTTTCTGACGGAAATCATTCGTCATATCGACCAGGGGGACAGTCTGGAAACCACCGTGAACACGTTTACTCTGCCCCGCTATAAAGATCTGCCCGGGTATGATAGTTTCACTCCTGGAAATATCGAACGCGCCTACCTGCAACTAAAACTAAACTGACAAAATTTTATTCCAGTAAATGAATATCTACTTATCTTTCTGCTTTGAATCCACATGGATTTCTGCTAATCTTTACCCCAATCGACTATTCAAGCAGCATGGAGGCACCGCATGAAACGTGTACTGATCGTTGATGACAGCATTGCTGTTGCACGTCAGCTGGAAAAGATCGTCAGCAGTGATGAAGAATTTGAGGTGGTTGGTCAGGGACGCAACGGGGCCGAAGCGATCAAACTCTGCCAACAGCAGAAACCGGACATTGTCTGTATGGATATGAACATGCCGGTGATGGACGGTCTGACCGCGCTGCGCAACCTGATGCAACTCACTCCCGATCTGGATGTGGTCATGGTGACCTCGCTCGGCGGGGTTGGTGATAAGTTCACCGAAGCCCTGAAGCTTGGTGCAAAAGACGTATTATCCAAGCCATTCGAAAAAGAATCGGTCCTAACCATGCTCCGTCGCCTCTAGACCAGGTTGTGCAACCCTCAATAAGGAGAAAAACGAGATGGCGGTCAAATTCTTTGGTCAATTTCTGATCGGAAAGGGTGCTGTCACCCGCTTGGAATTGCTGCAAGCGATCGACTTGCAGGAGAAAACTAACTTAAAATTTGGTGAGCTGGTGGTTGAGATGGGCCTGATGAGCACTGTCGATATTGCCCGCGTCCATGCAGCCCAGCGGAACGAAGATCTGCACTTCGGCGAGATGGCGGTAAAGCTTGGAATCCTCAGCGAGGACCAGGCCCAGCAGGTCTTAACCCGACAAAAGAACAGCCATCTATACATTGGTGAAGCGTTGGTCAAGATTGGTGGCCTCACCAAGCAAGAGTTGGAAACCTACCTGAAAGAGTTCAAAGAGGACCAGCTCGCCTATATCGTTGAAAAGGTAGAGATTCCTGCAGGACTGCCGCATAAACCGATCTGGGAAATGGTTGCCGATCTCACCTACAAAATGCTCACCCGGGTCGCCGGCATGTCCATTCGCACCGGCCCCTGCTCGGTGATCGACAAACTGCCTAACCGACCGGTGATTGCCGAGATGGGCTTCTCCGGGTCAGTCAGTGCGCGCTATGTGCTTTCGGTCTCCGAGAACACCCGCTCGCTGGTCGCCAAAGCGATTCTCGACGAAGATTCGGTGGAAAATGAGGCCGTTGAGGTTTTGGATGATTCGGTCAAGGAATTCATCAATATCGTTTGCGGTAACATTGCCGCAAAAGCGGCACAGTTAGGGCACAGCATCGATATCACGCCACCGGAATTACGCAACGGCGACAATGGCGGCTTGGATGTCCCGGATAACCACACCGGTCTGATGTTTCCAATCTATCTTTCCGACGGTGAGGTTTTCGAATTGACGATTTTCGTCCCGGAAAATTAATCTGAACCATGCTCAAACCACTGGTTTTGATGCTGTCTATCTCCTGTGGGGGAAGCCTCGGTTGGCACCTCGGTACTCCGGCCGGTCTGATGGGTTCTTATCTTGCCGCAGTCTGCGGGGCTTCACTGGGACTGTTCATCGGGCGAAAGATTCAACGCAGCATGAACGGTGACTGACAGGTTGACCGGTTAAGATACAAGGCAGCGTCGCCCCGGTAACGCTGCCTTGTTGTTTTTTTTAGCTAGCAGCATCCATCCAATCACTGTCGTAACGCTTCGGCCGGCTGTGGCGGAGTAAATAGGCCAAAAACCTTGCACAGCTGTCAAAGTCTTCAGAGCAGCGACGTTTGCTGCGCCAGCCATCGACCCTGAGTTCCGAGCTTGATGCCTGGCAGACATAGCCATCTTCACCAAGCAACGGACAGCGCTGTTCATCATCAGCCCCGAGCGGATGAAGCTCAAGCGGTCCACTCCACAGCTCGTCAACATTTTCTGCGCCAAAACATCCTGGAACCATCATTCTAATTCTCCTTGCAGGCAACCGTTTGCCGGCGGTTCACTTTTCAGCATCTCTAGGAGACTGTCGGACTATCCATGAGCCGGCTGCAAATTCGACTGTTTGGCCCAGATTTCAGCTCCTTTTCGGCCCATAGCTACGGCTATGAGCTCTCAAACGAGCCAAAATCTGGTCATCGGTGAGCGAGGCGTTAGTTTTCCAATAGCCTCTGCGGCTCTTCAGCACGGGGGCAACTCTTAGCCCTTGGATTTGACAGCCTCACTTGGGCTGATATGCTCGTAATATTCCCCGTCTTAATGATGATTGCCCCAGCCAACCAAAGCCTACAGGTCGGTCATGAAGAAACTGTTATTGCCGCTCTTACTGCTCTGTGTCGCCGGACTCACCCTGGCTGGCCTGGGTCTGCTCTACCACCTGCCTCTGGACACCCGCGATCCATCCCCACTGCAACCGCTCCCGTTCAGCCATCAGTTGCATGCCGGTGACAATCAAATCGATTGCCGCTTCTGTCACCGCGCTGTTGAAACCGGCCCGGTCGCCGGGGTTCCTGATGTTGATCTTTGCCTCGCCTGCCATCGCTATATAGCCACCGAAAATCCCGGTATCAAACAGCTGGCGGACTACTGGAACCGCAAAGAGCCGATCCCCTGGGTGCGCCTGCATCAGCTTCCCGACCATGTTTATTTTCCTCATTATCTGCACCTGCGGGCGCAGATCGATTGCAGCTATTGCCATGGAGAGGTTCGCGGCATGGTGCAAATGAAACGGGTCGCCAGCTTGAAGATGGGTTGGTGCCTTAATTGTCATCGGAAAAACCAGGCCAGTATCGACTGCTGGACCTGTCACATTTAAAAGGACGATTGATGAAACGACGCAGTTTTCTGCAACTGAGCGGTATGTCGCTGGCGACCAACATGTTGGCGGGCTGTCGCAAAGGGAACGAAAAGCTGATCCCTTTTCTGTTGCCGCCCGATGACGGCATCACCCCCGGAACCGCCAATTACTTCGCCAGTGCCTGTCGGCAGTGCCCGGCCGGTTGTGGAATCCTGGTGCGGGTTTCCGAGGGGCGAGCGAAGAAGGTGGAAGGCAACCCGCAACACCCGGTGAATCAGGGGAAACTCTGCGCGCGCGGACAGGCCATGCTCCAGGAGCTCTACCACCCGGATCGCATCACCCAGCCGCTGATCCGGACCGGGCCACGTGGCAGCGGGCAGTACGAGCCGGTCAGTTGGGAGGTTGGCTTAAAACAACTGACTGAAGACCTGACCCCCTACTTGAAATCAAGCAGCGCCGGGATGCTGCTGCTGACGGCTCCCATGCGCGGTTCACTGGCAACTCTCAGCAAAAACTTTTTGCGCAACTTCCCCAGCGCCAAGCACCTGGCCTGGGAACCGCTGCAACCGGACTGGTTATCTCAGGGAATGCTCGGCGTTCTCGGCAGTCCCGATTACGATCTGGAGAACACCCAATACCTGCTCAGTTTCGGCGCGGATTTTCTCGAAACTCATCTGTCTCCGGTGCGCTATGGGCAGGGGTTCGGCCATATGCGCCAGACCCGGCCTACGGTGCGCGGCCGGTTCAGCTATATCGGCCCACGGCTGTCGATGACCGCCGCTTCGGCAGATCGCTGGCTACCAGCCAAACCTGGGACCGAATGGGCCCTGGCCCTCGGCATTGCCCGCCGCCTGCGGCAAACCTATAGCTACGACCCTGCCGCGGTGAATGCCGCCGGCCTCTCGCTCGCAGAGATCGACAAGCAGGTTTCAAGCTATGATGAGCAAACCGTGGCAGAGCTGACCGGCATTAACCTGGCCGATATCCGCACCACCATCGACGAAGCGGTCAGCATTTCACCGGCATTAGCGATTGTCGGTGAGATGGTCGCTTGGCAAAGCAATGGCCCGGCAGCAATCGCCGCAGTCGAACTGCTGAACATTCTGCTCGGCAACCTGAATCAACCAGGGGGAACCTACTACAGCGCTCCGGCCAGTGAGCAAACCTCCAGCACTTATGCAGATCTTAAGCGCCTGATCCCGCAAATGCAGCAAGACAAGGTTCAACTGGCGCTGGTCTACGCCTGCAACCCAGTTTATGGCCTGCCCCCGAGCAGCCAATTTCAACAGGCGTTCGCCAAACTGCCGCGCATCATCAGCTTCGCCTCTTTCCTCGACGATACCAGCCGCCAGGCGGATCTGATTCTGCCCGACCACAGTAACCTGGAAAGCTGGGGCGATATTATCCCTGCAGCGTCAGTGCGTTCTGAAGTGATCGGCCTGATGCAACCGGTGGTTAAACCGGTCCACGACACCCGGGCTTTTGGCGATGTTTTATTGGCGGCGGCTAAAGCCCTAGGTGGCAAGCTCGCCGATCAATTTCCGCAACAATCCTATCTGCAGTGGTTGGAAAGCGATCTGGAGAAGCGTATCCCCGATCTGAGCGGCCTAGCGAGCCGGAGCAAACTGGATCGGCTGCTGCAGCAAGGTGGCTGGTTCGGCCCGCCCAGCGAAGCCGTCAGAATCGGTCGGCTCAAATTGGCCAAGGCCCCCAAACCCGCTGAATTTGCCGGTGCGGTGGAAGAATATCCTCTGCAGTTGCAGATTTATCCATCACTTAACTTTTATGACGGCCGCAGCAGTCACCTGCCCTGGCTGCAGCAGCTGCCCGATCCGATGAGTACTGCGGTCTGGGGGTCCTGGCTGGAAATCAACCCCCAAACCGCCCAGCGACTTGGCATCCAGCAAGGTGACCTGGTCGAAGTCAACTCACCGGTCGGCAGTATCCAGCTTCCTGCGGTCCTTTATCCCGGGCTGCGCCCCGATGTGGTCGCCAGTCCGCTGGGCCAGGGGCACCAGGGGATGGGTCGCTATGCTGATGGAAGGGGCGTCAATCCCTTGCAGCTGATTGCCTCGCTTGATATGCCAAATCAGCAGCTTCCCAGCTGGGGGGCGACCCGGGTACAGATTCGGCGGCTGGATGCCAAGACCAAGCTGGTCACTGCCGGGCACCCGGAAGGCAGCTACCGCCGCGAACTGCTCGGCCTGTAAAGGATGAAGATCAATGAGTACTGACAACAATGAAATCCGTTGGGGGATGGCGATCGATCTGGACCGCTGCACCGGCTGCGGAGCCTGCGTCGCTGCCTGCCAGGCCGAAAACAATATCGCCCTGACCGAACAACAGGGTTTCAGCGAAGGGCGCAACCTGCACTGGTTGCGGATCGAACGTTATTGGGAGGGCGAATTTCCCCATGTGCGGGCGCGCTTCTTGCCGATGCTCTGTCAGCATTGCGACGATGCTCCCTGTGAGCCGGTCTGCCCGGTCTATGCCAGCTATCACACTGCCGAAGGGCTTAACGGCCAGGTTTACAACCGCTGTGTCGGCACCCGCTACTGCGCCAACAATTGTCCCTATGCGGTCCGGGTTTTCAATTTTTCCGAGCCAAACTGGCCGCAACCACTGGAACAGCAACTCAGCCCGGATATCACCGTCCGCAGTCGCGGGGTGATGGAAAAATGCTCCTTCTGCATCCAGCGGATTCGCCGCGGCAAAGAGGGAGCAAAACTTGAGGATCGCGAGCTGCGCGATGGCGAAATCGAGCCGGCCTGCGCCCAGACCTGCCCACCTGGTGCGATGGTCTTCGGCGACCTGAATGATCCGGACAGCCGGGTCTCCAGGCTGGCCCGCAGTCCGCGCCGTTTCCGTTTGTTTGAAGATCTGGGGACTGAGCCTTCGGTTATCTATCTGAAAGGGGGCGGACATGAGCACCCAGGATAAACCCTACAGTGCCGCCCGACAGAACGATGCGATGCTTTCCTCGATGCAACCGCCGACCTTCCGTTGGTATCTGCTGGCCCTGATTCTGGGAGCAATCGTCGCCGTTGGGCTCTACGCCTTTACCGTGCAGTTGACCACCGGCATGGTAGTCACCGGCATCAATCGACCTGTGATGTGGGGGATGTATATCATCAGCTTCGTCTTCTGGGTCGGACTGTCCCATTCCGGGACCATGGTCTCGGCGATTCTGCGGCTCTCCCAAGCCAGCTGGCGACGGCCGATTCTGCGTGGCGCCGAAGCGATGACGGTCTTTTCGATAGCGGTTGCCGGGCTGTTTCCACTGATCCACCTGGGGCGCAACTGGATCTTCTACTACCTGATCCCCTACCCCAGTCAATACGGCCTCTGGCCCAATTTCCGCTCGCCGCTGCTGTTCGACATGGTGGCGATCAACACCTATATCATCGGCAGCAGCATCTTTTTGTATATCGGCATGCTGCCTGATCTGGCAGTGGTGCGCGACCGTTCAACCGGCTGGCGGCGAAAGATCTACGGCCTTTTGGCAATCGGCTGGCGCGGCAGCGCCCTGCAGTGGCAGGTCTTCTCGCGCGGTTCCACCCTGCTCGCCTGCCTGGTTATCCCGGTGGCGGTTTCGGTGCATTCGATCGTCGCCTGGGACTTTGCCGTGACCCTGGTGCCCGGCTGGCACAGCACCATTTTTGCCCCCTATTTTGTTATCGGTGCCATCACCTCGGGGGTCGCGGCAGTCATCACCCTGATGATCGTCATCCGCAAAGTTTTCAAACTTGAAGAGTTTCTGCTGCCGCTGCACTTCGACAATATGTCCAAACTACTGCTGGCAGTCTGCCTGCTCTGGAGCTATTTCTACTTCGCCGAGGTGTTTACCACCTGGTACGGCCACAAGCCGATCGAGTGGGAAATTTTTAGCTTCATGCACGACCACTACTCTATCCCGCTGTTCATCATGATCCTCGGCAATACCATCGTGCCGATTATCGGCCTTTGCTTTCGTAGCGTGCGGCGTTCTATGCCGGCGCTGTTAGTGATCACCCTGTTGGTCAATGTGGCAATGTTTATCGAGCGCTTTTTAATCGTCGTCCCCTCCCTGTCGCATAAAAACATTCCCTTTGTTTGGGGTAGCTATACGCCTTCCTGGGTCGAAGTGGCGATTATGGTGGCGGCTTTTGCGTTGTTCTTTCTGCTCTACACCCTGTTTGCCAAATTCTTCCCGATCCTGGCGGTTACCGATGTCCGCGAACAGGATGAGGCGTTGTTAGGTCATCAGTCACTGGGTCGAACTCAGGTTGAAACCCTGGTCAATGAGGAGTAATCGCATGGAAGTCCTGGGGGTTTTTAACAATCTGGAGGCTGCCGCAGCAGCGGTCGATAATCTGGTTGAAGCGGGTGTGGCCGAAACCAAGATCACTTCGCTCAGTTCGGTCCCCTATCCGGATGGCGTGCTGGTCAAGGAAGAACGTAAGCCCCGCTTTTATCTTTTTACGCTGGCACTGGGGGCATGCGGCGCAGTGGTCGGCTTCGCTCTGGCCGCCGGAACCGCCTGGCTGTATCCGCTGCAAACCGGCGACAAGCCGATTGTTTCCATTTTCCCGGTCGGAATCATTACCTACGAGTTGATGATGCTGTTTGCGATTGTCGGCACTTTGATCGGGATGTTCTGGGGGATGGGGTTGCCGGACTTCAAGCCCAAGCCCTATGCGATAGAAATTGCCAATGGCGCCATCGGCATTCTGGTTAGCGCGGAGAATCCTGCTGAGATAGAGCGGACCAAGCAGTGTTTGCAGAGATCCGGAGCAGAAAAGCTCTGTACCGAGGAGGAAGAAGGATGAGGATTTTCTGGCTGTCCCTGCTGTTGGGCGCCCTGATTATTTCTGGCGGCTGTGAGGACATGCACCAGCAGGTATCTCTCCAGCCTCAGGAAGCGCCGCGGCTGACCGCGCCCACCGAAGCCGTGCCGGTGACCGGTAAAGAACGTCTGGAGTTTGGCCAGGCATTGACAAATCCGCAAGCAAACACCCCGGAATCGCGCCAGCTGGGTCAGAATATCTATGCCGTCAACTGCGCCCCTTGTCATGGAAACCAAGGAACCTACCCGAGCAAGGTTGGCAGTCACTTCGATCCCTTACCACCCAATCTGCGCGATGGCCACTTGACCCAGTACGACGAGGCGACGTTGTTTCAGATGTTCTCTCTGGGGTTTGGCCGCATGCCCGCCTTTCAAAAGCGGCTGCCCGTGAATGATCGTTGGCACCTGGTGAATTATCTGCATTCTCCACAAGAGGCAAAAAAGGAACCCTAGGCGCTTAGGCTAAAGCTCAAATTCAACCTCCCCCTCGCGAGTCCGGCCCGAAGTTCATTTCTGTCTGAGGGAAATAATCCAGACCGGCAACACTCACTTACCCTCTTCTCTTGCGAGAAAAGGGCAGGAGCATCAAAACCTAACACCAGCGAGCTAATGCATCTCCTTGGTCATCCGCTCGGCCACAACCTGTACATTTACCGGGTTGCTGATAATGTCAAAGACCGGTGAGCGTTGCTGCGCCATCAGGATCAGCTCATCCAGGGTCTCCTGCGAAGCGTCGGCATCGATCCGGAACTTGACATGGATATTCTTATAACCGTTGCGGATCTGATCGGAGAGCCCCAAAAATCCCCGCAAGTCGAGTTCCCCTTCCAACTCTGACTCCACTGCCTGAATGGTTATTCCACGGGCCGCAGCATGATAGACCAGGGTGGTGGTCAAACAGCCTGCTAAGGCGGTCAATGCATACTCAACCGGATTAGCTCCCCGATCACTGCCTAGCAGGATGTCGGGCTCGTCGGCATCAAGATGAAAATCTTGTTCATGCTTAAATTCCTGCTGGGCTCCAAAGAAATCGTGGATCGTTGTCCTATTGTGCCCTCCCATGTCCCAACGGTTGGAAGCTCGGAAACGGAAAGCCGCGATCCTCGGATCGTTTTTGATGGCATCAACCGTTTCTGTCAACCGGCCGATGTCAACGCCATTTATAAGTCCTGCCGTCTTCATGGAATCACTCCCTTCTCCTTAATGAAACTCTCTACCAGTTTAGTTAAGTTTACTCCCCTCGGTTTGCGATAGGCAATGGCGCCTAGCCGTTTGCAAGGTGAGTGAGAATTTTCATGGTATTGGTGTTGAAAACGGAGCACAACCGAGTAAGATTGATCATCTCTAGAGAAAACAATCAGACCATCACAAGGAGGAAAACCAATGGGAGCACACAAGATCAATGATGAGTGTATTAATTGCGGAGCCTGTGCTCCGGTCTGCCCGGTGGAAGCTATCAGCGAAGAGGGTGATGTCCATGTGATCGATCAGGCCACCTGTACCGATTGCGGAGCCTGCGTTGATGTCTGCCCGGTCGATGCGATCGACGCACCCTAAAAACCAAAGTCACTGTATGCACAACAGAGGCCCGCTATTGCCAGCGGGCCTCTGTTGTGTTCAGTTAGTAAACCTTTGCATTCAGCGGCTGGCATCCTCTTCCTGCTGATAGGTTTTGCGAATCAAAAAGCAGATCAAGCTGGCCAGGATCAATAATCCGGTGACAATTCCACCGATCAGCTTGCGCCCATCCAGCTCAGCGTGAACCGCCTCAATCTGCTGCTGTATTTCATTACCTTGCTGTTGAAAACCGGCCGTTTCATTACGCACTTTTGCAACATTTACGCTGTGGAACAACCGGTGGAAGTCGTTGCGCAGCGCAAACGTCGCCCCTTCCATGTCCTTAATCGCGACCCCCTGTTTACCGAGAGCTTGCAGGTCGAGTTCCAGACTGGCAAGCATTGCGTCTGTTTCCACGACCGCAGCCTTAATCTCTCCAGCCTGACCATAGCCATGGCAGCGACTGCAGCCCTCCGGGTTAATAATCTCCGGACCGGCTTTGACCACTGCATGATTCCCATGGCAGATCACGCAATTGGCGCCACCTTCAGCAAGCGCCTTGCCGTGCGCACTGAGCAGATAATCCTCTTTGACCCCAACATGACAACGGCCGCAGAATTCGGGAACAGCTTGGTATTCAGGTACGCCGATAAAGCCGCGTTCCGGGCTCATCGCCATGGTAAAATCGGTCGGATCGCCGCCGTGGCAAGCATGGCAGGAAATGCCGTTCTCAGCATGAATACTTTCGCGCCACTTCGCCACCGGCGCTCCCAGTCGCCCTTCCAAACCGCCATGACACTGGATGCAGACCGTCTCTTCAGCCAGGGCCAAAGGAGCGATGAGCAATAATCCAGCTCCCAGTAGCAATATACTTTTGAAATATCTGACCACCATCATGAATAATGCCCCCAGACAGAAATCCCCACAAACAGCAGAATACCCAAAATATAGCAGGCAATGAACAGCGGCCTGCGCCCCGGGCGACGTTCCCTGCCGCGATCAATAAAGGGGAGCAATGCCAAACCGGTCATGACTGCCCCCTGGGCAGCCAGCCCGAGAAATTCACTGGGGAAAACCTTAAGCGTCTGATAGGCCCAGAGAAAATACCATTCCGGTTTGATATGCTCCGGTGTGGTAAAGGGATCTGCCGGCTCAAAAGCCGAAGGCGGAATAAACAGGCCGGGAGCAAAAAACACCAGGTAGACCAACCCGGCGAGGAAAAAGAAGATCACCGCCATATCCTTGATGGCATAGTTGGGGAAAAACGGAATACCGCCAGGGTGCTCTTCGTGATGGAAATATTCCTTAACTTCTGCCGGACGGTAATCATCGCCAAACGGTGGCCGGGAAATGCCGATCCGCCGCACGCAAAACAGATGGAATCCGACCAGAGCGACTAACCCGGCTGGCAAAACCATCACATGCAGCGCGAAAAACCGCCCCAGGGTGGCATCGCCGACCATCGCCCCACCGCGCATGAATCGCACCAGGGCATCGCCGATCACCGGCACCGCGCCGGCGGCATCGGTGGCCACGGTGGTGGCCCAAAAAGAGAGCTGACTCCAAGGCAGCAGATAGCCGGTCAAACAGAGAGCAAAAGACAAATTCAGCAGGATAAAACCGGAAACCCAGGTCAGCTCACGAGGCTTCTTGTAGCTGCCCATAAACAGCACCGAAAGCATATGCAGCAACAGCGCGATAACGATGACATTGGAACCGACGGCATGCAGATAGCGGATCAGCCAGCCATAAGGCACCTCATTCATGATCCGCTCAACGCTCTGAAATGCCTCGGCCGGATTCGGCACATAATAAACCAGCAACAGAATCCCGGTGACAAATTGCAGTACGAACAGAGTAATCAGCACCGCCCCCAGGGTGTACCAGACGTTCACATTGCGCGGCAGCAGGTATTTGGTCAGGTTCTGCTCCAGAATGTCCCTGATCCCCAGGCGCACTTCGAGAAATTTATAAATTCGCCCCAGCATGTTCCCCCCTATCCGACCTGAACCTGGTCACCGACCAGGGCAACTGGCAACACTTCCAGGGGCTCTGGTGGCGGCCCGCCTAACACCTTGCCCTCAACCGAAAACCGACCGGCGTGACAAGGGCAGAGGAACTCCTGCTGCTCGGGAACCCATTTTATGACACAGCCCAGGTGAGTGCAGACCGCAGAGAAGGCCGCGAACTGGCCTGGTATCACCTGCAAGACGACTGCAGGTTTTCCATGGAAGCTGAAAAAGTGAGCCTGCTCCAAAGAAATCTGATCACGCAGAATAGAAATCTTTTCCAGCGCACCTTCCCCCGACGAGGGGGCCAGAAACCGCCAGACCGGCCAAGCGGCAGCGGCCGAGACGACCAGCCCGACCCCTCCCAGCAAGATTCCGAGGAAGGTCCTGCGCTCGGACAGATTGACAGATGGATCGGTCATCAAAGAACTCCTTGAAGTTTGTTAGGAAATAATTTTACTCGGCAAGACGGGCAGCAACCGGCAAACGCAGTTGGGAGACGTTGGGATGATTGGTCGAGATGATGATATAACCACCAAGGCGCGATTTTCCAGCGGCCAAGCTACCGGCAACCTGCAACTCAACCTGGCTGCCTGCCGGCAGCTGTAGACTGCTTAAGGTGACGTTGACATCCGGGCTGGTCGACTGCGCTGGCTGCAGAACGACGTCTGTCTTCCCCTGGTTAACGATGGTGATCACCGACTCCAAGGGGCTGTCTGCAGCAACCTTGCCCCAACGGACCCGCTCCGGAGTCATCACCAGTTCAGCCTTGATCTGGCCATAGATACTGAAACTCAACTCTGGCATTTGCGGATCGTTTGACTCTAAGCTGATGGTTTTGGTGACCCCGCCTTGAAACTTGGCGGAATCGAACTTGGCTTGCAGCTCACCCATTTCACCGGGGGCGATCCGCCGCGACGACAGCAATGCCGCTGTGCAGCCACAGGAGCTGCGCACATTGCTGATTTCAAGAATCTCATCGCCAGCGTTGCGGAAACGGAAGGTGTATTCGACTTGGTCACCTTGCAGTATTTCACCAAAATCGTAGCTGAGCTGTTCGGCTGCCAATTGCGGCGCAGCAAGGGCAACAGAGTTGCTGAAAAACAGAAAAATAAGCGGTAAAATGAAACGCATTCTCGTCGATCCTTTCAGTTTAGACCATCATTCTAACAGCTTCGAATAATAGCACAAATATCGCGGAGGAAACAGCGTGTATACATTGCAGTATAATTGACAGCTGCGCAGTTTTCCTGCTATATGTTTCTGTCAATTATTCCAACAAGGAGCCAGACATTCAGATGGCGGAGCAAACCCGCAGAATCCTCTATTCCAGAGAAAAAATTTCCGCAGAAGTCAGACGGCTCGGCCAGGAAATCAGTCGCGACTATGGTGACCAGGAAATCATGCTGGTCGGGGTTTTAAAAGGCTCCTTTCTTTTCATCGCCGATCTGATCCGTGAAATCAACTCGCCAAGCGTGGTTGACTTCGTTCGCCTGGCCAGTTACGGCTCCGGCACCCAGACCTCGGGAATCATCGAATTTCGCAAAGAACTGGAAATGCCGATCCGTGATCGGGATGTGATTATCATTGAAGATATTGTCGATAGTGGCTATACGCTGGAATGCCTGTACAATAAACTATTATTGCAACAGCCCCGCTCACTGAAGATTTGTACTTTGATCGATAAACGTGCGCGCCGAGAAGTCGAGATCGAGGCCGATTATGTCGGCATCAGCATGGATGATGGCTTTATCATCGGCTATGGCCTGGACCACGATGAGCGCTACCGCAACCTGCCGGATATCTATCTGGTAGAAGATGCCTGAGTTTTTTTGGAGTGTTATTGCCGGCTCATCGATGAGCCAACCAAAGGAGAGAATCTGATGGTTATTGTCTGCCCAGAGTGCACGACCAAATTCCGCATCAACCCCGAGCGCATTCCCGATACCGGCGCGAAAGTCCGTTGTGCCCGTTGCCGGGCCGTGTTCAGAGCGACCAAACCGCTCGCCGCCGCAGCCAGCGCCGCATCGATCTGGCCAGACACAGCGACGAAACCAGAACCCGCTACGGCTGAAAGCTCCCAGGAGGAGGGTTTCGCCTTCGGTGATGCGGCCGACAGTCCGGCAGAGGATCCGGCCATCGAGCAATCGCCCGCGACCGACAAAGATTTCAGCTACGAACGGTTTCGGGTCGAAGCTGAGGAAGAAGAAACAACGGTGCCTGACGAGGCCTTCTCTTTCAACAGTGAAACGGACGCTGAAACTGATGAGCAATTCAGGATTGTGGACAACCCTACAGATGCTCTGCCTGCTGACCTTAAGGCCAGTGACGAAAAAATAACCGAAGATTTTTCCCCAAGCTTTGCGGACGCCAGCGATACTGCTGCAGTCGTAGAGCCTCCGGCCGGAGATACTGAAATTGCCGAGGCCTTTACTCCGGCAGCTGCAGAGACCGCCGAGCCACCAGTCATGCCAGCCCAGGAAAAAACTGGCGGGATGGCCAGCCTGATGCGGATGCTCTTATTGCTGGTGCTCGGCGTGCTGATTCTTGGTGGCGTTCTGATCTACCTGAACGGGCCAGAGCAGTTTCAGCAATCCCTCCAGCAAATGTTTGGGCAAAAAGGCGACCAGCCGATACAAACCGGCCAGATCGTTCTAAACAACCTGCAGGGCAGCTTTGTAAGTAACCAGGAAACGGGCGAGCTGTTCGTGATTCGCGGCGAGGCTCTCAACCAATTTTCCGAGCCGCGCGCGTCGATTCAGGTAAAGGGCGTGATCTTCGATGCTGAGGAGAAACCGCTGCTGCAAAAGACCATCTTTGCCGGGAACCCGATCAGCGATCAGGATCTGCGTTCACTGCCGTACAGTAAAATCGAAGAGCTGATGAGTAACCAGTTCGGTCAATCGCTCAGCAACATGAACGTCAATACCGACCAGGCGATTCCCTTTGCCATTGTTTTTCGCGACCTGCCGAAAACCCTCTCGGAGTTCAGCGTCGATGTCACCTCATCGCAACCCGCGGCGAAATAGCAGCTGCCCCTTCTTTTTAGACTCCGCCTTAAGAACGACAATCTAAAGGAAGCAGTAAACAAAAAAAAGACGGCGACTAATAAAGCCACCGTCTTTTTCTAGCAATGTAACTTGGCCTGAATCAGGCTTCAGCGATTGCAGTCACCGGGCAGGTGTCCACGCAGGCAGCGCAGTCAGTGCAGGTGCCGGCGTCAATCACGTAGATCGGGTCGCCTTCAGTGATAGCGCCAACCGGACAGGAATCCAAGCAAGCACCACAAGCGATACATTCATCAGAAATTGCGTAAGCCATTATTCTTTCCTCCTCAAAATCGTGAGATATGCGGCATCAACCCGTAGATGCCTTTTGACTAAGTCGGGCACACTTTAACCGATCTTTTAGCGCCTGTCTAGCCCCTAGAAAAAGCCTTGCCAACAACGCCTGATCTACGCTAGCCTGTAGCACATTTTTATTCAGCAAACCCTTTACAGTTCAAGGGTTTTTGCTATATTTCCATTGATTAGCATCGGGCACTTAAGCGACAATAAAACGTTATTTTATTTCCCTAAAGATTCTAAGTTCTGGAATCAATTAATTCGGAGGAGACAAAAATGGATATTCTTGCACTGAATTGCGGCAGTTCATCGGTTAAATATCAGCTTTACGACTGGAAGAAAAAAGAAGTCATCGCCAAAGGGATGGTTGAGCGGGTCACTATTGGTGATTCTTACATCATCCACGAAGTTCCCGGCCGGGAAACCTACCGCGAAGAATATGAATGTCCCGATCACAAAACCGCCGTCCATCTGATCGTTAAAGTTTTGACCAGCAAGGAATATGGCGTGGTCGAAGATATGAATCAGATTTCGGCTGTCGGTCACCGGGTGGTGCATGGTGGCGAGAAATTCACCCGCTCGGTGATGATCAACGATGAAGTTCTCCAGGCGATTAAAGATGTCCAGCACCTGGCACCACTGCACAATCCGCCGAACATCTCAGGGATCGAAGCCGCCCAGGCCAACCTGCCGGATGTGCCGCACATCGCCATCTTCGACACCGCTTTCCATCAGACCATGCCGGAATACGCCTACACTTACCCAGTGCCTCAAGAGTGGTACGAAAAACATGGCGTGCGCCGCTACGGTTTCCATGGTACCAGCCACCTCTACGTTTCGAAACGGGCAGCGGTGCTGCTCGGCAAAGCACCTAAAGACTGCAACATCATCACCATGCATATCGGCAACGGCGTCTCCCACTCAGCGATTAAAAATGGGGTCTCCGTCGATACCTCCATGGGGCTGACCCCGCTTGAAGGGGCAATCATGGGCACCCGCTGCGGAGATATTGACCCGGCGATTCCGGCTTTTGTCATGGAGCGCGAAGGACTCACGCCGAAAGAGATGGATGGCATCCTGAATAAAAAGTCAGGCGTCCTTGGGGTAACCGGCGAGTTTACCGATCGGCGCGACGTGATCGAGGCGGCGGAAGCCGGCAATCAGCGCGCCGCCCTGGCGCTGGAGATGGAAGGTTACCGACTGAAAAAATATATCGGTTCCTACTGTGCCGCTCTTGGTCGCCTGGACGCAGTTGTCTTTACTGCCGGCGTCGGCGAAATGGGTTGGCTGATCCGCGAGAAAGCTCTGGAAAATCTTGACCACATCGGGATCATTCTCGACAAAGAGAAAAACCGCAACACCATGACCCGTAAAAAAGAGACTATGATCACCACCCCCAACTCGCCGGTCAAGGTGTTCGTCATCCCAACCGACGAAGAACTGGTCTTTACTGAAGATGTCGTGGCGATCCTTGAAGAGACCTATACCGACCACATGAAATTCACCTACTCCTTTGCTGACAGCACCTTCCAGCGGAGCTAAACGTTCTTAAGATTTCTTTTTAAAGGCCGGCAGCGCAAGCTGTCGGCCTTTTATTTTTTAAAACCTGATTGCCGACACGATAAGAATGCTCTAAGATATGAGCCAATCTTTTTCTAAGGAATCAGCATGCAAGAAGCGACTGATAAACTGCAACAGCAGCTCAGGCTGCTAGAGGAAGAAAACCGCCAGCTGAAAGATGCCTGCCAGCAGTTGCAGAGTTCGCAGGAAGGTCTGGAACAGGCGATCGGTGACACCAATGCAAAACTGCTGCGTTCCGAAATGACCAGCATGGAACTTGAGCAGGTTTTTTCAGCCTGCACTGATGCGCTCTGGGTCATCCGCGAAGATGGCATTGTGGTTCGTGCCAACCAGCCGATGCTCGATCTACTGAGAAAACCGATCTCTGAAGTTGTCGGCCACAATTGCTCAGACCTTCTCGATTACCAGTATTGCCATTCTGAACAATGCCCCTTATTGACCTCCAGAACACAGAAGCAGGAATTTGACATCCAACTCACCGGTAAATCTGGCGAACAGACGGATCATATCTTGGCGACCGCCCCCCTAGTGACACTGGATGGCAGCCCTGGAATTGTCGGTCAATTCAAAGATATCACCAGCCGCAAAAAGGCTGAAAAAGAATTAGCTGAGGCGAACAGGGTACTGAAGCGGATGGCGAGCGTGGATGGCTTGACCCAGATCGCCAATCGGCGCTGTTTTGATGAAACCTTACAGCAGGAATGGCAGCGGCAAAAAAGAAACCAGCTGCCGCTCTCACTTATTATCGGCGATATCGATTTCTTCAAAAAATATAATGATTATTACGGCCACCAGGCAGGCGATGACTGTTTGCAGCAGATCAGCAAAGCTCTAGCCGACTCGGTGCTACGCCCGGCAGATCTGGTTGCTCGCTACGGAGGCGAAGAATTTGTCATACTGTTGCCGGAAATCGACCAGAAGGGCGCCCTGCAGGTCGGCGAAAGGGTAATGGCAAATATCGCCCAGCTGAGCATCGAACACCAAGCCTCAGAGGTTAGTTCTAAGGTCACGATGAGCATCGGCACCTCCACCCTGGTCCCGACCTCAGCTCAGTCTCTGGAGGCACTGATCGCCCTCGCCGACAAGGCTCTTTATCAGGCAAAAGAGCAGGGACGAAATCGCATCACCCCAGCTCCTGTCAGGCAGCTTATTGCTGAGCCAGAATAGACTGCTCTTTTACCACCAGGTCATCCACCGGCTAGATGGGCACTTCGGTCCAGCCGCAAATCTCCTCCAGGTTCCTCAAGTATTATGGGCCTTTTAGTCTCCTGCAGTCAGTGGCAAACGAATAACAAAACAACTCCCTTCGCCCGGCGTGGAACGCACCTTCAAGGTCCCGCCATGGCGATCAACAACAATAAAATAGGCGACAAACATTCCCAGGCCAGTCCCCCGCCCAACCTCTTTGGTGGTAAAAAACGGCTCGAAAATCCGCCGACAGGTTTCTTCATCCATGCCGATGCCGTTGTCTTCTATCTGAATCTCGCAGCAGTCATCAACCTGTCGAACACGAAGGCAAAACTGCGGCTGCCGGTCAGGCTGCGGCCAGGTGAGCATAGCGTGGGCACCGTTACGTAGCAGATTGACAAACACCTGTTGCATTCGGGAACGGTCACAGGCCAGCAAAGGCAGATCTCCTGCATACTCATAGACGATATTTATCGAACGAAAATCGTAGTTGGCCGATAGATCGAATTCCTTGGAGGCTAACTCGACACTCTGATTGAGCAGTTCGCAAATATCGACTGGGGCGGGGTTCAATTCGCGATGACGACTGAAATCGAGGATATCCGAAACGATTTGACCAACCCGGTTGCTCTGGCCCCGGATATTCCCAGTCAACTTGGCAATCTCCAACCTATCAAAATAACTCTGCAAAGCCGGCAGCGACAACTGGCAATCGCGAGCCAGGCGTTGATTTTTCTCAACTTCAAGATCCAGACGAAGTTGCAAAACCTGAGCGTTCTGCATCACACCTGCGATCGGGTTGTTAATCTCATGCGCCATTCCGGCAGCCAGACTCCCGATGGAAATCATCTTTTCGTTCTGGATCAGCATCTCTTCAAGCTGTTTTCGCTGGGTGATATCGTGGCCGATACTGTTGATCGACTCCAGCGAGCCATCAGCTCGGTAGTGGATATTTGTCGACCAAAGCAACCAGGTCAATCCCCCCTGCCGGCTTAACTGCCGGTTTTCAAATTCGACACTTTTCAAACGCTGCTGCAGTGCCTGATGGAACTGCGCCTCTGCCTCTTCCCGATCTTCCGGATGAACGAAGCCGAAGGCCGGCAGCCCGAGACACTCTTCTGGGGGCAGACCGAAAACCTCTTGGGAACGGGCATTCACATAAGTAATAATTCCCTGTTCATTGACCTGAGAGACTAAATCATCGGAACGCTCGACAAAATCGCGATAGAGTTTCTCGCTTTTCAACAATTTTTCATCGGCCAGGGCTCGGTTCCCGGTAAAGGCCTTGACCAGACAAAACACCAGTAGCGCCGTCAGCAAGACATAGACAATCCCCTTGCCGGTCTGGATGGCGGTCATCAGGTCAAGGTCTTGAACAAAAAAGGCGAGGAGCTGATCAGAAAAGAAAACCCAGAGAAAACCGAAGACAGCGTAAAGAAGAGCAACCCTGAAGGCAGCTCTGTTCAACTGGTTAGCAAATAGACTTTTCATTTTTCCCCCTTGGGGACAACACCAAAATTGAATTTAAATTAATACTATAGGCTAGCAGGGAAATTTCCTCAAGCAATCATCCCTGTTGGAGACTGTCCAGGTTCTGGACGGCAATGCGATCCTCCCTCTGAATTTTAATTCGATACCGATCTTGCTATTTTTCAAGTCATCCGCTGAATTCCTTTCTTATCATTTCAGCAAAGAAAGATTTTTCTGAGTTATTTATGTTTAAAAACTGGAGACTTGCAGCGAAGCGATTAAAATTGAAGGTATCGGCTCGCTGAGAGCTGTCGCAAAACAACAGTAAAAAGCAGCCAACAGCCTGTGCTTAGGAATGTAGCACCAAAGAGAGGATTTCCGGTAGGGAGGCGCATTGATGGCTCATATTTTCATCTGCTACAGTCGCCACAACCAGGCAGTGGTCAATTCCCTGAGTGAGGATCTTGGAGAGCTGGGACACAACGCCTGGTTCGATCGTGAATTGTCCGGAGGACAGCTCTGGTGGGATCAGATTCTGCAGCAGATCCGAAATTGCGAGATTTTCATCCTGGCCCTGGCACCAGAGGCCCTGGAATCACAGGCCTGTAAACGGGAATACAGCTACGCCACCCGGCTTGGCAAAACCCTGCTCCCGGTCCTGGTCGCAGAAGGGGTTTCGTTGAATCTGCTGCCGCCGGTTTTATCGACGATTCAACATGTGGATTATCGCCAACAGGATAGAAAAACCATCATCAAGCTGATTAAAGCGTTCAACAGCCTACCGCTATCTGGCCCACTGCCCGAACCGCTCCCGGAACCTCCAGAGGTGCCAATTTCTTACCTGGGGGGATTGAAAGAAGAGGTGGAAACCCCAAGGTCGTTGAGCTTTGAGGAACAGGCCGCGCTGGTTCTCAAGTTGAAAGAAGGACTTCCGGAAACCGATTATCCGGAGGAGCTTCTCAGCCTGTTCCAGCAGCTGAGAAGCCGGGATGATACCCTGTTTAAAATCGCTAACGAAATTGACAGCATTCTTGCCGAATTTGAAAAAAAACCGCTTCAAGAAAGCGTTGAAGAATTCGTTGAGCCAAAAATCGTCACACCTCGCCCCCAGCAGCAACCGGCGGAGATACCGCCCCAGCAGTTTTTGCACAAAACTCCAGGGACACAAGAAGCACCAAGAATAACCAAAGCAACCATTATTGAACGCATTCTGCAGAAGATCGCTCTCAGCGTCGTGTTAGGTCTCCACCTGCTCAGTGGAGGGGCGGTGGCGGCGGCGATTGCGCAAATCCCCCGCTGGAATTCCAGGGGATCTTATCACTATGCGGATGGTGAGAATGCCGTCGGCGCTCTGGTCGCATTCGTTGTCGCCATGGCACTACTGTGGTTTATCCGCCGAAAAATCAAAAAGACCCTTGCCAATCCGCAACAAGTGGGAAAACTGTGGCAAAAACTCTTTGCAGCGCCGACCGGCAGAAGAATTGCGCGATGGATGCTGTATATCGCTCTGCTGCTGTTTTTGCTGCCGCCAGGAATCGCTCTTCTGCAAACAATGGATCGGTTGAATGTTTTCTGAAGTCGCAGAAACTTTAACCTGATTCAGGTTTAAGCTAGAAATATTCTTCTTCGTAATCAGGCACCAGATTGTACCAGTCCGGTTGGCGTTGTGCCAACTCCAGGGCTGATTCGGCCTGGGCGATGAGCTTTTCGCGGTCTTTGGGATAACTGCCGGACAGATGCAGCAGGTTGGAGACATGGTTGGAGCGCAGGATGGTTTTCTGCGGCTGCAGTTGCTGGACGATGGCCAGGGCCTCTTGAATGATTTCGCCGTTGCTCAAGGGGTCAATCTGCTCGAAATAATCGTCATTGTGCCGACGGAACATGGTCAGCAAAGAAAAGTATTCCGGTGATAATTGATTGATCCAATCAGCGGTTGCGGCAGCATGTTCGGCACTGCGCGCCCGGCCAGCGAGCCCAAGAATTCCGGTGATTGAAAGCTTTATTCCGGCGGTCTGGGCCTTGCGACAGAGTTCCAACATCTGGTCCGGGGAGAAGCCTTTATTGACCAATTCCAGAGTCGGAGCATCTCCCGATTCCAAGCCGAAATACAGTATCCGCAATTTACGTGCTTTGAGTTCAGTCAACTCTTCGACGGTCTTGGTCGTCAAACTGTTCGGCGAGGCATAGGCCCCGACCCGGGTCAGGTTGGGGAAGTTTTCCGCCAGCAGGTCAAGGATTTCCAGCAAGCCCTGCTGGGGGTAAACCAGGGCATCACCGTCGGCGAGAAAGATCCGCTGGTAGCGCTGTCGCAGGTGGTTGGGAATCGTCGCAATTTCTGCTGCAATCTCCGCCAAAGAACGCACCTGAAAACGCTTCATTTTATACATGCCGCAGAAACGGCAATGATTCTGACTGCAGCCGATGGTGATCTGGAAAATTAGCGATCTGGCTTCTGAAGGTGGCCGGAAAACCGGCTCGACATAATCGAAATAGTACATACGGTTACTTAACCCTTGTTAGCCTCTTTGAGCTGCTCGATGGTGCGCAATTGTAACTTGGCTTCGGCCGCCAGTTGCTCGCTGCGCGCCAGATCGAGGGCCGAGAGGAAATAGTGGTAGGCGCTGGTGATATAGCGCGGCTGCTCCAGCATGGCTTTACCGGCACCCAGATAGGCCTGATCGATCTGTTCATCGTTCGGCCGTTCGGCCACAAACCGCCGAAAGACCCTCAGCGCATCCTTATAGCTTCGTTTATCAAGCAGGTAATTACCAATCGTCAACACATCGGCGGAACTGACCTGCAGCCGTTCGCCGGGCCCTTCCAGGGCCAGATAACAACGACTGGCGCCATCGATATCCCCCTGGACAAAGGCCGGACAGATCTGCTGCAAAGAACTCAGTTTAACCTTCTTCGGTCTCGCCGGGCGCTGCCAGAACTTGCGCTGTTGATAATATTGGTCGCTCCCCCAAGCCAACAGCAGACCGCCGAGAAAACCGCCGATATGTGCGCCATGGGCAACGCCACTGGCTGAAGTCGCGGTAAACAGAAACGGCAGGATGTTGTCGATCAGCAGGTAAAAACCGAGCACCAGCCGTGCCGAGAGGTAGACACTTGTCATCAAAATCGGAAACAGAAACAGGAAGCAGCGCACCCGGTTGCGCGGGAACCAGAGGAAGTAACATCCCAGCACCCCGGAGATGGCCCCGGAAGCCCCGATCAGCGGCACTTGTGAATCGGGCACAAAAAAGGCGAAAAACAATGTGGCAACCACCCCGCAGCCGAGGTAGGTGAACAGGTAACGCCACCGCCCGATGCGGTTTTCAACATTGTCGCCGAAGATAAACAGAAACAACATGTTCCCGGCCAGGTGCATCAAACCGCCGTGCAGGAACATCGAGCTGAACAGAGCTATCAAGGAGAAATCGCCCGGCCGGAAGCCGTAATCGAACACCAGCAGGTCGTAAGCGGAAATATTTTCGTAAACCTCCCGCAGACTTACCTGCCCCTGCAGACCGAGTACCTGCAGGTATTCGAACAGCAGGGGATCATTGAGGTTTACTTCAGCCCTCGACGCCGGCAGGGTTACCAGCAGATAGACGGCGATATTGATCCCCATCAGGACCCAGGTCATCAGCGGACGACCTGGCGGATTCGGAGTGTCAGCAATTGGAAAAAACATCAGCACCCTGTCGAAATTGTGATCGGCCCATACTAGCACAGGGTTAAAGCGCAAACCAGCACCGACAGCGCTTGCATTCAAACGGGGAATACCGCTATCTTCCGGGCATGAATCTACTCTATCTCCTCGATCTGATCGGCACCGCCGCCTTTGCTGCTTCCGGAGCCTGGGCCGGAGTGCGTCGCGGCATGGACCTGTTCGGCGTGCTGGTCCTGGGGATGGTTACTGCCATCGGCGGCGGTACCCTGCGCGACCTGTTGCTCGGCGATCTGCCGCCGTTCTGCCTGCAGAACGAAATTTATCTCTGGCTGCCGCTTATCGTTTCTCTGTTGGTTTTCTTTTCCCACCGGTTATTTCCTAAAATTGAAAATCCACTGCTCTATTTCGATGCGGTCGGTTTGGGTACTTTTGTTGTCATCGGCACCGGCAAGGCGCTGAGTTTTTCTATCGGTCCGATCGGTGCCGTGTTGCTCGGAGCGATGACCGGAACCGCTGGCGGAGTGATCCGTGATGTGCTCTCTAACGAAGTACCGCTGATTATGCGGCGCGAAATCTATGCTTCAGCCTGCGTCTTCGGCGGCGCGTTAATGGTCCTGCTGCAATGGTTGGCAGCGCCTAAAGAGCTGACGCTATTGCTGGCAGCAACCAGTGTCATCGGTTTGCGATTACTGGCGATTCGCTATAATTGGTCATTACCGAAAGCGGAATGAGGCTTTTCTTGCAGTAACTTTTTTTCAGGAGAGTAAGTATGTATCAGGTCAAAATCCAAAACACCGCCCAAAGCTACCCCGTCGGTAAAATTGTCTGCCTGGGGCGCAACTACCTCGACCATATCCGCGAGCTGGGCAACCAGGTTGCAGACCGAGCGGTCATCTTCTGCAAACCGCCCAGCAGTATCATTGCCGATGGCGAGCAGATCAAGATTCCCGATTACTCGGATGATTGTCATCACGAGCTGGAATTAGCGCTGCTGATCGGCAAAACCGGCAAAAATATCGTCGAAGCCGATGCCCTGCAGCATATCGTTGGCTACGGCGTAGCTCTTGATCTGACATTGCGTGATCTGCAGGCGGAGCTAAAAGGCAAGGGCTTGCCCTGGGAGATCGCCAAGGGCTTTGACACCTCCTGCCCGCTGTCCGACTTCACCGCGGCTGAACAGGTCGAAAATCCGAACGCCATCCGCCTGATACTCAAGGTAAACGAAGAGGTTCGGCAGGATGGCACCACCGCGCAGATGATGCGCTCCGTTGAACAGATCATCGCCGAAGTCTCAAATTTCTACCGTCTCGAGCCGGGCGATATCATCCTCACCGGCACCCCCGCCGGAGTCAGCCGGATTCAAAGTGGCGATCAGCTTTATGCTGAGATCGAACAGGTCGGCAGTTTGCGGGTCAGCGTGGCATGAAATCTTCGGTTGCTCTGATCGGTCCGGGCAAGGTCGGCGGCGCGGTGAGCCGCTTGCTGCAGCAAGCCGGCTATCCGTTTAAGGCGGTTATCAGTCGCGATCCGTCCCGCGCAGGAGAAGCCTGCCGATTTATCGGCTGCAAAGAGCGGTTAGCCAGCAACCATTTATCCAATGCCACAGCCGCGGATATCCTGCTGCTGGCCGTCCCAGATGACCAGATTCAAAACCTGGCGAGAGAAATTCAGCAGCAGAAAAGCCTCTCCGCTGGACAGATACTGGTCCATTTCAGCGGACTGCATGCGGCGGAGCTGATGCGGATCGAGAAATCAGCAGCGCAACTGCTCTCCCTGCACCCCCTGCTCCCCTTTGCCAGCCGTGACTTGGCTGTCAAGAACCTATCCGGTTGCCCCTGTGCCATCGAAGGTGACCAGGCAGCCCTGCCACTTGCAGAACAACTGGTCGAGGCCATCGGTGGCCTGCCATTTCGCATTGCCAGCGATAAAAAATCCCTCTACCACGCCAGTGCCTGCATCGCCTCGAACTATCTGGTGACCCTGCTCGGCACGGCCCGCGACCTGCTGGAGGAGTGCGGGATTGCCGAAGACGCGGGCATGCCACTGCTGCAGCCGCTGCTGCAGGCGACTCTCAACAACGCCACAAAGCTTGGTCCGGAAGCCGGCCTGACCGGCCCGATTGTCCGCGGTGACAGTGGCACGGTGCAAAAGCATTTGCAGGCTCTGGCAGCCTCAGCGCCGAACGTTTTGGACCTCTACCGTCTGCTGGGAGAAAAAACTGTCGCCCTGGCGGAAGCGGCTAAACGGCTTGCACCAGCAGACGCCGAGCAGTTGCGGGGACGATTGAAAGAGGATTGAACCTAGAAACTGCAGTTGGATCACGAAAATCTGCCCAACCTCTGCTTACGTTTGGCGACCATCGGCTTCCTCCAGGACATCACCACCAGCCTCCACTTTGTCCTGGCCGTTGGCCTCTATGGAGAGGCCTTTTCTCATTGTCACCTGATCAGTTTCTTATTTATCTGGGTTGGACTGGGGATATATTCCTGGGACACCCTCTGGAAAAGCCGTGCATTCTATCGAAAATCCAAGACTGAGCGAATAGCCTGATCTGCCGACAGCTGACGATTTTTCAACATAACGGCAAAAACCATTGCGGTGTCCACTGGTTATTGCACCACCGGCACACACAAACGCCCCAATCTGGGCTATCCCAGATTGGGGCGTTATCGTTGCCGAAGCCGGCCTGTTCAAAATCTACTTGGAAACGCTTATTATTTACGCGCCCAGTTCTTGTTAAGCATCGGATCCCCAGGATAACCCAGGGAGCGCCAGTCCATTCGCCCTTGGTCGCCATGACAGTCGAGGCAGTCGAGCGCCTCGCTGGCTTCGGAAACCATGTGGTTAATCCGCCAGTACATTGTCGTTTTAATAAAATCGACTTCTCCGCTAAATGGCAGACCGGCGGTTTTCATACCGATTTCTGCAGAACGCTTCCAATCAAAGGTCTGCCAGAAGCCATCTTCCTCGATTTGACGCACCACCAGCAGAGTCTTATTGACGGGGTCGTAAGCTTGTTTGCCGCGCATCACCTTGAATGGGAAGATCCGGGCATCTTTATCTTTAATTGTCGAAATCGGTCCTGCGATGGTCAATCCCCTGCTTGGCTCTATAATTTTTTGTCCACGGACATAATTGACGGCTTTCCCGGGCTCGAACCAGGCATACTCAGGCGGCACCATTTTGGCGTATTTCATGTCACCCTTCTTTTTTACATACAACGGCTTGCCGTATTTATCCTTGATAACATTACGCTCGGGATCGCCAGCAGTTGACCAATCCCACCATATTTTGGTCGGAATTTCTTTGGAATAATATGGGATATGACAAGTCTGGCAAGCGATCGTTTCACCATGCGCATTCAGTCGACTCTCTGCATGCGGCGCCGCGCTATGACAATCTGCGCAGCTCAGTTGGCCAACGGCTCCAGGTGACACGCCGAGGGAGTTACCCGGGATCATGTGATCTTTAGTGACATGACATTCCTGGCAGGAAAAGTCCTGCCCATCCAACCCCATGTGGACATCAACTTTTTTATCCGGATAAGAAATGGAAGAGTCCAGGTCGCCATGCTTGACCGCATCACCGCCACCGCCGAAAAAGTGGCAACTACCACAATTGTCGCGCACCGGCTTGCCAACATTCTGCGCGACCCGCAACAGGTTAACGGTCTTAAAAACCTGGCCACCTGGGTCTGCCTTCAAATAGGTACCGGTTGTATCGTGACAGATAAGGCAATCGATCAATTTTTCGTTATTGAAATCGAAATTACCGTCGATATATCCGTACCCAGCATGACAGCGGGAGCAGGACGCTTCGTTCGTCACGATTTGCGTACAGTAGTTATTAAAAGTGTTTCGCTTACCTGAAGTCACTTTTTGCCCGTCAATGATCTGTTCAGCCGTCCAGTTCCAGTGGCTGGTTTTCATAAAATGATCAGCAGCCTCGGCGTGGCACTCCAGACAAACCTTGGTAACTTCAGGGCCAGTTTCGAAAGGCCCCTGGATGCTTTCCTTATGAGGATTCGCTGCTGAAACCGAGATAGCAAGGAACAAAAAAATTATCATAAGCAGGGGAATTTCTATTTTTCTTAACCAACGTTGCATTGCTACTACCTCCAGTGGTAACTCTCGTTTAGGCCGGCAAAAAGAAGCCCTCTTGGCAGCGCATCAGAACCTTTGCCACACTGCAGGGCCTGCCTCATGCGAACGTAAAAGCGTTTAATACTCCTTTTGGAGTTTTCAGCGACTATTGGGCCTGTTTTGCTCGGTAAATTTCTGCTAAACGATTAGCCTCATCCTGCCTATCCGAACAACCCTTAATCTTTTTTTATTTACTATTGCTAACTTTTATTACAGAAACCGCCATAAGTCAATAGGGTTTAATTCAAGAATTCCCCGGTTCCAAATGTTTTAAATAATCAGCCTAGATGCCTAATTACGCACGGCTTTTTGCGCATAAAGAAACCCATCCGGGCTAGCAGTACGGAAAAATGAGGAACATTTTTGTTGCTTTCTTTCTTTGCCTATTGTAATTAGTGCTATCAAATTACAAAACTGGTTAGGATAGGAGCATAAAGCAATGTTTTCTGATCCAGAAAAAAAATTCAGCTTGAAAATTGTCCATAAAATATGCCTTATCGGGTTGTTGATCCTAGGAGGGCTGCTGATTTTGGGCGGCATCAGCTATCGGGCGACCAGTAAAATCGTAACGAGTGCACGCGAAAACCAGGACCAAGACGTTAAGATCCGAACTCACCTGTTAGAAACCTATGACCAAGCGCTGGCCAGCGAGTCTCAAGCCCGACAACTTGGCAATTTGAATCGTCGTCTCATCGAATTGCTTGATCTGGTTGTGAGCGGCCCAATGAAAGGGATCAGCCAAGCGCAGATAATGGCGGAAGCAAAGCAGTTAGTGCTGGAAGCAGAAATAATTCGTCAAGTGCCCGGAAGCGATCGATTGATTGAGGGCACCCAAAACACCATCGCTGATGTCACTATTAATAACTTTGATGACATCGCGACCTTGCTTGAATTTGAATTGTCGGACCTCTACGCGGAAAAAGACTCCCGTGAGAAATTTAAAGCCCGCCAAGGAGACATCGCCCTGTCTTTAGCGAAAATGTATTACTTTATCTCCCGCAACTTGGAAGAATTGAGTGGCAACAGTCTGGCCGAAGTGACCGCCGCAAAGAAAACCATGCAACTTGCATTGGAAAAAGCTGACCAGCAAACGGCAAATGCACGTGAAGCGCTGGAAGAAACCACCAGCACCGCTGCGATGAGCATGCTCTCGGTTTTTCTCTTCACGTTGGGTATCCTGACCCTTGTTTTTATCATTTTTACCCGCGGTCTTCTCACCCCCCTGCGCGCCACCGTCGACATGGCCGGATCTCTGCGGAAAGGCTGGGTAGATGCGCGCTTGAATCTTGGCACACGCAATGATGAGTTTGGCAGCATGGCCTTGGCATTGAACGAATTTGCCGACACTTTGGAGCACGAGATTGCCGATACCATGCAGAAGTTTGCTGAAGGAAATTTCAATACCGAGATTCAGCCAACCGGCAAGCATGATTTAATCCGCACCGCATTGAAACAGATGGCTGATCGGCTCAGTGGTGTCATGACTGAAATTCTCGCAATGAGTGAGCAACTTGCAAATGGTAGCGCTCAGGTTGCAGAAAGTGCCCAGCAGCTTTCTGAAGGAGCCAGCTCTTCAGCCGCTTCCATGCAAGAAATCAGCGCGTCGATGAATCAGATGGCCAGTCAAATTCAATTGAGCGCGAAGAATGCAGAACAGGCCAGAACACTCTCCAGGGAAGCAACAGCGGCTGCCGAGTCTGGCAACACTAAAATGCAGCAGATGGTTAACGCGATGCTGGAAATTCGTGAATCCGGGCAGGGTATCAGTAAAATAATAAAGGCGATCGATGAGATCGCCTTCCAAACAAATCTGCTGGCACTAAACGCAGCGGTAGAAGCAGCTCGTGCCGGGCAGCATGGAAAAGGGTTTGCCGTGGTTGCAGAAGAGGTCCGAAATCTGGCCGGGCGAAGTGCCAAAGCGGCCGCAGAGACAACCGCACTGATCCAGGCGTCGGTGGCCAAAACGGACAATGGAGTGGAGATCGCCAATGAAACAGCACAGGCATTGCAAACCATCTTCGGCGGAATTAACCAGGTCTCCGAACTTGTCGCTGAAATTGCCGCTGCCGACAAAGAGCAATCCATCGGCATTTCGCAAGTGAATACCGGATTGAGTCGCATTGACCTGGTGATCCAGGCCAATACGGCGAACTCCGAAGAGAGTGCAGCCACCAGCCAGGAGCTCTCTTCTCAAGCGGTGCGCTTGCAAGAGATGCTCTCAAGGTTCAACCTGCAACAGCAGGAACCATTTTCAGAACCAGCAGCATTGCTGGCTACCCAGCGCTTAATCAATTAAAAAAGCCTGTGGGTGTTAATAACTTCTTGAGCTCCGAGGATTAAAGATAACGTATTCCCTAAACGCTCCCTGCCAATTCAATCGAGCTTATCGTTGTTACCAAACATCAAAAGAGATTTTCTCTATAAATCCCTGTTGCGCCACCACTTCCCTACAAAAACGATCAACTTTACACTAAACAGCACATCCAATTAAGCGAGACCGTAAGTAAACAACCCTGAATACAACCTGCCTCGTTGATCACACCCTTAAGCCCTAAATAATTATAAAGAAATCATATATATTCCGACAATAACACTCTGGAATAAGAACAATGCCAGCGAAGAAATATACCTCGCTAGATTAAATTGTTTGCATTTTACCTACCTATTAAGTTATTTTTTATTAGATACTTCTTAATATTCAACTTCAAACAAGCAGGAAAACCCTAAAACATCGATAGAAGGAGAAAATACATGGATCTGCGAAAATTATTGCTTGCTATTGTGCTTGTTGCGTTCGCTGCCACCAGTACTCTCGCAGCTGATGGCGGGAATCCGCGCAAAGGTAAATATCTGTTCAAGAAAAACTGCAAAACCTGCCATACCGAAGGTGCCACAGGGGGCAGCCTGACCCCCCTCTCTAAGACCATGGCCCAGTGGGATCGCTACTTCAAAAAGAAAAAGCACGAGTCCCAGGCCTGGGAAAATCTTTCCGAGCAGGAACTGCTCGATATCAACCAATTCCTGTTCGACCATGCCGTTGACTCCGACCAGCCGGAAACCTGCGGATAATCCCTACTTATTGCAAGATTGCTAGGAGGCAAAACCAAATGAACAAAGTTATTTCCCTGGTGCTGGCAGGTCTGCTGCTCATTCCATGCGCTACCATGGCCGCACCGAGTATCGAAGAACTGCAGAAGCAGATCGCTGAAATCACTGAAGAACTAGAGGACCTGAACGATCGGGTCGATAAAAATGAAACCCATACGGCGACCGACAGGATCAGTTGGTACGGCGACCTGCGCACCAAGGCCGATTCGACCCGGCAGAAAGTGTTGGTCCGCCAGGCAATGCTGATCCAGGGGATGGGCGCTGTGCCAATGGCAACCAACACCGATTTTACCCAGAATAATGCTGTTCTCTATACCACCAGACTACGCCTCGGAATGAAGGCCAAGGTCTGGAAGAACGTCAAGTTCAATGGTCGTTTATTGATGTACAAAAATTGGGGCGACTCTACTGGGTCCAAGGTTATGGACAGTTGGAGTGCATTCACCATGGATGGAACCAACAGCGGCAACACCACCGATGATGGTATCCATGTCGATCGAGCCTATTTCGTCTGGAGCGATATCAACAACAGTAATTTCTACCTGTCGATCGGTCGTCGCCCTTCAACCTACGGTGCGCCCACGAACTATCGTGAAAACGAAGCTCGCGGCGGCACCCCTTCCGGCCATCTGGTGAACTTCGATTTCGACGGTATAACCATCGGCTACAAACTTCACAAACGGACCGGGGTTGCGGGCCAGACCATCCGCTTCTGCTACGGCCAGGGATACGAATCAGAATACGGCAACGGCACCCTCTGGCGTAAGACCGATGTCGACGACACCCACCTTGGCGGCTTTAACTTCGATGTTTGGGATGATGGAGAATCCTGGCTGCAGCTGACGATGTTCGGCGCCAAGGATATCTCCGACGGCTTCAAAGGTGTTGGCGTTATGCCGATGATCGACTCCAATGGTGATGGTATCGGCGATAGCATGAACACCAACGATTATATCACCCGGCTTTCGGCAACCACCAACGTTGGTGACATGCTCATTGGTGGTATTGGCTATGGCCGCAGGTTGGACAATGACGTGGTCCTTTTCGGTTCGCTCGGTTGGACTCGGACCCTTGCCAACAACAACTTCAACTCGATGGGATTTGGTGGCCTGCTGTCCGATGCCGCACCGATCTTCACCGGCGCTGGCGCCTTTACCGGCAGCTATGCCAAGGATGGTGTCGGCGATAACCACGATGGGTACTCCGTCTATGTCGGCACGCAAATTCCTGCACCGATGGGTAAAATCGGCCTTGAATACAACTATGGATCCCGTTATTGGGCCCCCTTCACCCAAGCCCAGGACGATGTCCTCGGCAGCAAACTGGCAACCCGCGGACATGTCGGAGAAGGCTATTATATCTTTGATATTAATCCCAAAATGTTCCTGAAAGTCGGCGCAATTTATTACGACTACGAATACACGGGTAGCGGTTCGATGCTCGGCAAACCACAAAAAGTCAGCGATGTGGATGACGGCAAGGCATACTCGGCCTTCCCGGTGATCGATACAGCCTGGGACGCCTATGCCTCAATGACAGTCAAGTTCTGACGGCGGCGCACATCACGAAACAAGGAGAGGCAGCTGCCTCTCCTTGTTTCCTTTCACCCTGAACAATCCGCTCAGCCACTCTTATTTGCCCAACCAGGCGCGGCTATTTCGCGACCAAAAACAAACCCGCCGGCAGCAATTCACCGAATTGAGCCAGTTTGTCCGCTTCCTCGATGGAAATACAATCACGCACCACCCGCAACTTGAGGTCAATCCGGCCAACGACTATCTTGCCTTTTGGAGGACTTAAGATAGCATTTCATTAAGGATGAATTGATTTTCGGGAGAGAGGGCTAACCTCTCGCTAAGTGGGGAGGGTATGATGCTTAAACACGAACTGTTGCGCGACGATAATATTCTCATCGTTAGTCCCGAAGCTCCACTAGAAGTTAAAGATTTCGAAATATTGAATAGCGAAATTGATCCATACATTGAAGAGATGGGCAATCTTCAGGGACTGATGGTCTACACAGAATCTGTTCCTGGATGTGACAACTTCGCGGCTTTTCTTTCCCATATAAAGTTCGTAAAAAATCATCATCAGAAAATAAAAAAAGTTGCGGCGGTCACCGACAGCGGTTTTCTGTCTATTTTGCCACATGTTGCCAGGCATTTTGTTCAGGCAGAAATACGACACTTCGCTTGGCAGGATAAAGGCGCAGCAATTGCCTAGCTTAAATCTGCTGGAGATTGAGGGATAGGAGGAAACTTTTACGGAGAAAATAAGGAAAATTCATTTCATGCTTGCTCGAACATCACTTAGAAATCAGAAAAAGCCTACTATTCTGATAACGTTGAAATAATTTTTTACTGTCATTAAGAAGGGACGATATGAAAAAGTTTATACGTTTTGCTTTTTTCTACCTAGTTGTGTTGTCAACAACAGCAGCCTGTTCGCCAATAAAACCACTAGACGTTTCCAAGGCCGACGGCTACGACACTCCAATGCAAAAGGTCATGATTCTTACTTTTTCCAAACAGGGGTACATCCGCGAGCAGTTTGAAAATGTTCTTTCTAATCAGTTGGCTGAGAGGGGGGTTGCAACAATCCCCAGTTATGAAGTCTTTCCTGATCTAGGGACGCATATAAATCCCGAAGTCGTGTTCGCAAAAGCCAAGGAGATGGGTGCGACGCACATTCTGGTGGCTAAATCAATCCATGAGGAAGAAGTAAAAAATGTTCAGCGCGCTGGTTATTCTTACGGATATGTAGCCGCCTATAGTGACCATACCAGTTTTTATGGAGAAGGGTTTTTCATGACCTATGTGGAGTACGATTCGACATATTACAATGTGGTTGTAAATGTCTATGACGTAGCCACCAAAAAGCCGATATGGTCTTACCTGTCGCAACTTAAAGTCGCAGAATCAAGACAGGATGTAATCAATCAATTCATCCCGACAGTCATCGAACAACTTAAAACGAGTAAGCTCCTTTTATAACTCTGAATAGTTTATAAATGAATCGCCCTTAGTTGTGTAAACACAATCAACGGACGGAAATTGCCGCATCCGTCCGTTGATTGTGCTGTAGATTGACGACCTTAAACTTATTTTTTCTTTGATTTTTTCTCGGCCTTTTTGCTCTTTTGGTTTTTTCCCGATTTTTTATTTTTCTTGGTTTTTTTATCTGTTTTGTCGTCTTTTTTGCTGCTCTTCGCTTTGGACTTAGCCTTTTTCTTTTCTTTCGATTTTTCTTTGGCTTTTTTCTTGGAAGGGGATTTCTTTTCCGGTTTCGGCTCAGGCGCTGGCGAGATCTGCTTTGCTTTGAGCAGCTCTTTGGCAGCGTCGATCGCCTGTTTCGCTCTGATTGCACTGAAGCCTTTGATCGATGTAACTTGGCCGACCTTTTGGACGGCCAGCTCCTCGGCAGTGGTAATCCCGCCTTCAGCCAGCATGTTTGCCGATGCAGGGCCGATACCGCGAACCTCCAGAATTGATGTGGACATTACCTCTCCTTCCGTTCGTTTAAGGGGCGGTTTGGCCGACGCTCCCTTTGCAACGGTAACAGGCGAGAATTTTCATTTCTTTGCGGCCCCCTCGGAGCTTTTGGCAAATAGCTGCTGAAACTTCTCGCTGACCGATTCTGCGGTGAACCTGGCGATATTCGCCTCCACCAGGCTGCGTTCGTGGAGTTGTTTGTTGAACAACACCGCGGTAAGACCGTTGATACTGGCGAGTTGTTCGCGAGTGAGGTTTTTCCCTTGAGCAAAGCCGACCATAAACTCTCGCTCAATCGAGTAGTCGTTAATGCGTCCCAGGTTGTCCTGCAGGGTCTTCAACAGGCGGACCAGCTGTTTGATTTTTTTTCTTGCAAACAGTTCACTGAACAGTTCCAGCAGATAGCGTAGCTTTTTGCACTCGATCCGCAAGTCGTGGACCGTTTCATCCGACGTTTCAGGCCGGATCGCCTCTCCCGCAGCACAGACCCGCCGATACTGGGTAAGAACCTTTTTGCTCACCAGCGCTCTAATCGGCAGCCTGGAGTATTTGCTGCTGAACTCCGGTTTTGAGCTCAGGGTGTGCAACAGCTGGTCGAACTCAGCTTGATAACCGTCGCTGGTCAAAGCAGCAGCGACCTTTTTCTGGGCGATAGTCCGCCGCCGTTTGATCCGGGAGAAAACCTGCGGCAAGCCGGCCTGAAGGTTTTCCGGCAGCATTTCCCGGTAGTCATTTTCATTGAGCAGAAAAACATCCAGATCGCGCAGGTCATTGGTTCTGCTGCCGAGGATTTTCAGTGCGCTTTTCAACAAAAGATAGCGCTGGGAAGACAGGGTCTTTTTAAACAGGCCGACCAGTGACCGGCTTTTACGGATATTGACCCGGTACTGATGAACAAATTCGGTGTCAATTTCTGCGAGCATGCCCTGCTCATACCGACGAGCCGCCCGGAGCAGGCCTTGCACCATACTGCCTACGGCTGCTTCGGCCGGTTGCTCGGCGTCCAGCCTATAATTCTGTGTGGTTTTCGGAGTTTCGACCTCCAGTCCGCCCTCAAGCAGCAGTTGACGTAGGTGGAGAGGCTTAACGGCAACAGGTTGAAGCGCCGATAGCGACTTGAGGAGGTCGCCGTAATTTTTGCCATAACCGCGTAACGGCAGGATCGTCGCCATGCAGGTGGTGAGATTGTCGTCCCCGGAAAGCCTGTAAAGCTGACAGCGGGTGACGATTTTTTCATCCCGAGTAAGGATCTCCAGCGACTCTGTGGTGAGCTGAAAGCGACATTTTGGCACAAAGGCGTGAAGAGAAAGGACCCCCTTGAGCTGATTCGCCAGCTCCCCTTTGGGTAGTTGCCACCAGAAACGACTCTTTTCGTTGGCCGGACATTCCGCCAGGCAGGTTCCGTCAGCCTGCCAGAGTTGCAGCAGACTGTTTTTTGCTTCTTGGGTCAGCAGCAAACCTGTCTGCCAGATCTGCCAGTCAAAATCATCCAGCAGGACAAGGTCACGGCGAGTCGTTTCGTGGCAACGACTGGTCAGTTTCTTCGGCAGAGCTTTGTCCAGGTCTGACGCGGTGGTGATCCGGGGGAATTTCCAGTCAGTCCTTAGACTCATGGGGCTCCTTCGGCGGCCGGCAATGTTCTAAAAATGCTAGACAAAGGGATTGGCTCAAACATATCGACTTCTTGCCGATGGCCAGGCTAAGCGCAAAAGCAGAAAAGGTATTGCAAAAACCCCGCAATACCTTTTCAAGGCTCAGCGCTGAGCTGGTCGGCAAACGACCAGTGATCGCATCAGGCTTGTTTCAGCGCTTTTTTCAATTTCTTCAACTTGCCTTCCTGTTTGGCAATTTTTGCTTTTCTGGCCTTGATTTCCTTCTTCAATACTTTTGCCGTTTTTGCCGATTTGGCCATCGGTCTTCTCCTGCAGTTAAATGGGGTGAAATTTCAGCAGCCCCTTTGTTATGCAATGAATATACAAACGATAGCAATGCCAGGCTAGCTGTCAAGCCACCTTCCACGCCGATGCAGCAAGTGACCTTCCCTATTGCGATGGTTAAAGAGCATTCCCACCGGCACATTACCGAGTGGGTGACATTGTTTGCCGACCGGATTCTCGCCAGCTCGGTTCTCGAACGCCTTGCCCGCCAGATGGAAATCGAAGCAGAGAGCTGTAGAGGGGTAATAAAATTTCATACTGATCGGATCAATCCAAAAGATCGCCAAGAAGGCTCAGAGAATAAAGATTCATACTCAAGTCCGCACACAAAGGGACGCGGCGGCGGGTGTCAAAACTTACTACTTTTGCTAATGAACCAGGATACACCGCAATTCGTTCGCAAAAGTAAAATCCTGATTATTGAGGATGCCGATATGTTCGATTTATCCTAAGGTCAAGCGGGATCCTTATGGAATAACTTACAGAAACGCCCCTGCCCGCATATGCAGGCAGGGGCGTTTCATATTCTGGAGATGGTGACTTATAAGACTTACCTCACCACATCAAACACGACGCAATATGCCCATTCTATCATATAATCTTGGAGGTACTCATGTTTGCATTTGAAGACGAATGAAAAACCGATCACGATCAAAGCCATTGGTGTAGATTGCGGACCGACCTCAAGATGATATCAACATTGTAATGACTTGGGTGCCCGTGGTAAGGTCACTTATCTTAAACGTTTGTGCAGAGATAATTTGTTGGACGAGATTTATAGTTAATCAGTCACAAATATGCCATGCAGACCTCTTAGGGTTGCGTGGTTTTTTATTTTTACGTAAATATGGCTTGCACAACAAAAAGCGTTCCCACAGGGGAGCATGGAGTTAAAAATGGCTGAAGGTACTGTGAAGTGGTTCAACGATTCAAAAGGTTTTGGTTTTATCGAGCAGGAGAGTGGAGATGATGTGTTCGTTCATCATTCCGAAATCCAGGGCGAGGGGTTTAAATCTCTGGCCGAGGGAGACCGTGTGATTTTTGATGTCACCCAGGGCCAAAAAGGGCCTCAAGCATCTAATGTTCGAAAATAATAGAAATAGTTTTTACATCCGCTGACATCCTCAAGAGCCCTACGGTCAATCCGTGGGGCTCTTTTGGATTAAGTTCAATGGCTCCATCATAACAACGAAGGTATTGGGGTACTGTAAGTCGCCACTTCCAGAAAAAGTGTTCGATTAATGCCCTATTTCAAGAAAAGCCCATGATCTGGTAATTATGGGCCTTTTGCGTGATTAAAAAGGTGATAAATGAGACGTCTCTGGACTTGGTCTGTTTGAATTCCAGTGGCCCCGACTCTGCGTGGGTCCACTGGTAGGAATCGTGACCCATTCAGTGTGAAAATCGATAGATATCCACAAATGGGTACAGATGGCATCCAGAAATATCGGAAACCTCGGGATATGCGCATCACATGTCCATGCCGCCGTTCACCCCCCAGACCTGTCCAGTGATGTAGGAGGACGCGTCGGCGGCGAGGAAGTGCACGACCCGCGCGACCTCCTCGGGCTTGCCGAGGCGGCCGAGGGGGATATGGGACAGGATCTGCGCCATCACCTTTTCGGGGATATGTTCAAGCATCTCCGTAGCGATGAATCCCGGCGTGATAGTGTTAATGGTGAGACCGATCCCGTCGGGATCGGTCAGTTTCCCCGAGCGGGCCAGCATACGCGAGGCCTCCCGGGCGAGCGTTTTGGTTAACCCGAACAGGCCCGACTTCGATGCGGCGTAGTTTGCCTGACCGATATTACCCATTTCACCGATGACGCTCGATACGTTCACAATCCGCCCGCTGCCACGCTCGGCCATGTGGCGCAGGGCCGCCTGAGAAAGAAAGAACGCACCGGAGAGGTTGACGTTGAGCACATTGTACCAGTCTTCGTCAGACATTTTAAGCACGGTCTTGTCGATGGTGATGCCGGCATTGTTGACCAGGATGTCGAGGCGGCCGTGGGTTGTGATCACAGCGTCGATGGTGCGACGACAGTCCTCCGGGTCACCGACATTCCCTTTGTGGGTACTGACCGCTGTGGAGTATTTCTGCGTAAATGTGTTGCGGAATTCTTCAGCCTTCTGATCATTACCGGAATAACCCGCGGCGATCACCGCCCCCTGGCTGGCAAGGCTGCGACAGATTGCCGCCCCGATGCCACGGGTGCCTCCCGTGACCAAGGCGACGCGCCCCTTGAGCTTGTCACCGACTCGAACTTTTACATTTTCGTCTGCCGTTATTTCGAGAACGCCCATAATGTCCATCTCCTCCTTAAATTAAGTTTGGTTGACAGGATACCCTGAGCTCGGCCATTCAGCATTTTGCCCGGGCCCATCCAGACGGACAGCCTGTAGGGAGGCTGCTCGTCTCAGGTGACATGCAAAATTGAGAGCAGTCCATTCAACCCGCACCCAGTTTGGCTAGCGTCCGGGCCATACCACGCTCAAGAGCGGCGATCAACTCGGGGCGCAAGCGCTGCGCGGGGATGATGGCGTCGACCGAGCCCATTTCGCGGGCCCGCTGGATGGTGTGCACCGCATCGTACTCGATGGCCTTCTGCCCCAACTTCTGTGCCCGAACCACCGGCCGTAATTCGGCGAGCTCGGCTTGTAGAGCAACCCGTTCAGGTCCGCTCGCTGCAGCGATCCGCTCGCGCAGGCTGACAATCCGCTCATCAGCGTCGGTGCGTTGGTCGACCTCCCGGGTGAAAACCACGGCTGCGGCCGGGGCGCCGCCGAGCACCGAGGCAAAGGTGCCCTCAACGGCGAGAGCTTCCATATTGTCGTTGAGTACCTTCGAGAACACCACGAAGGCACCGCCGTGATAACGCGACACGACACAGAACACGATCGGCCCGTCGAAATTGGTCACGGCGCGACCGATCTCGGCGCCATACTCGAGTTGACATCTGACCAGAGATTCCGGTGAGCCGTCAAAACCGGACAGGTTGGCCAGCACGACCAGGGGACGGCTGCCGCTAGCACTGTTGATGGCGCGCGCCAGCTTCTTCGACGACATGGGAAAGAGCGTGCCCGAGGTCCACACATCGGGTCCGTCGGCCGGGAGCAGCCCCTTGCGTGGAATCGCCCGGGAGGCGATGCCGAGCATCATGACTGGGTAACCGCCGAGATGGGCCTCGAAGACCACACCGGTGTCGGCATCGCGCATGTCGGCCCAGCGTTCCATCATATTTTGGTCCTGATCGGCGACCGCGCGCATGATGGACCGAATGTCGAATGGTTTCTTCCGGCCGGGGTTGGTGGCTTCGGCGAACACCTCGCCAACCGTCTCGAATTCAGGACCGGCGTGCGGTGCCGACCTGACGTCGCGTTCAAGATCGTCGGCGGTTTTCGCGCGCCGCGGGAAGCGTTCTCCTGGCGCCCGATAGGCATGCTCATTGTGCTGGCGCATGATCTCGCAGGCTGCTTCGAGATTGGGCGCCCAGTACTGCGCCTGGCCGTTGGGGCCCATGATGCGGTCGTAGCCGCCGAGTCCGAAGTTGTCTTCTGCCGAGACACCGCCCGAGAAGTCGAGGGACTGTTTTCCGGTGAGTACCATGGAGCTGTCGGGGGTCATGACCAGGATGCCTTTGGTATGCATCAGCATCGTGGCCTCGGCGTTCCAATAGGGCTGGCCACCGACGGTGATGCCGGTGATGATAATGTTGATCTCGCCGCCGTCCTGGGTAAACTCGATGAGTCGGCGCAACACAATCGAAATCCAGTCCATATTCTCGGTGCCGCTGGTCATGGAGATCCGGGCACCTGCCGACACCGCATACCACTCAAGGGAGGTGCTGCGTTTTCTCGCCAGTTCGAGTGCTCCGATGACCATGCGGCATTCCGGTTCGGCTAGCGACGCCAGCTCCTTGGTCGGATCCCCGAGCAGCACCACCCGGGTGATCCCTTCCGGATAGCGTTCCGAGGGGGTGGTGATCAGGCCGCCAACGAAGCCGTTGTCGTTGTTCCCCTTCGGCCGGTCGACCGGCTCGAAGGACCCATCCGGGGTTACGGCGTACTCGGTGAACGAGCCGCCGTTTCTGGTCAGGCGGTCGATCAGCTCGTAAGGGTAGATCGAGCCGCGCTGCTGCGACATGATGACGTTCTGCCGGTAGCGGTCGAGGACCTGGACCGGTTCGTCCGCGGACTCGACAATTTCGAACGAATTAGGATCGCTTGCGTCGAAGCCGAAGCGCAAAATGACGTCGCGAGTTTCGCCGTTTTCAACAAGCGAACCGATCATTTCGATTCCCTCCAGCCCGAGTAGGGCCGTGAGCGATGCAAATCGTTCGGCGCCTCTATCCAGCCCCTCGATCGGCAAGCTGAATGGCGGCCAGAGATAGAGCACGATCCGATTCATCGCAAGTCGTCGGCGCGGGTCGTGCTCTGCCTGTGCGGAACGAATTGCGTTCGCACAGGCGGAAAAGAGCCTTTCCATGACGGGCAAGCCGACCACCTGCCCCGACTCGTCTAGGCTTGGGGTCAGATCGCGAACCTCTGCCACGGCAGCCAGGCGTATATCGCGTGGGTTGTCGACGCCGACCAGCTTGTAGGAATAGATGCCAGGTTCCGATTCGAGTCGTTCGCTGGTAAAGTTCCGGAAGCGGTAAAATTTGGCTCGCGCAGCGATCATCGGGTGGCAATTTCTGAGGGTCAGGTCTTCGGCAACGGTCCCCTCAGCGGGGCGATAGGTGAGGTGGAAGACTCTGCCCTCCGGGGCGGCGCCCGAGAAGGTCACCCGGCGAATATTCCGCGGCGCATCGACGGCATTGACAATGCTGTGCGCCCAGGCCTCGATCTCATCCGATTTGATAGAACCATCCCAACGGGTGTAGAGGTCGATTGAAATCGGGTGGGCATCGGACAGGGTTCGGCCGTGAGCGAGAGCGGCCTTCAGTGCATCACCGGCCTTGGCTTGCGAGGTGCTCGTGGCCACCACGTAGCGAAGTTCTCCGTCAGTGTGATAGCCGGCAGAGCGAAGTCCGGGTTCTTCATGTACGCCGTGCAGATCCTTGCCACGATAGAATCGCCGGAAAAAGATTTCAAGCAGCGGATCGCCATTGTCGCCCGACCCGTCGGAATCAGCGAGGAGTTCGATCACGGCCTCGGGACAGTTGATCACCGCATCGAGGTGTGCGCTATCAGCGCCCGCAGAACGTAGCGCGGCGACGTGGCCACGCATCTCCTCGAGGACCTCCGCCTTGCGCGCCGCCACGCCAGGTTGCTCGAAGTTCTGGTAGCGAATATTGCGGGCCTTGTTGCCGAGGCTGGGAAAACGCAGTTCCGTGGCGATCACAAAATCATCGAGTGTCGTCCGTAGGCGCTGTGCGATGTCAGGATCCAGTTGTTCGGGATCGAGGTGCAGTCCACTCAAAACCGCCGCAAGCAGCGGCTCGTGCGCCGCGGCCACCTGTTGGGCGTTAAAGGTCCGGAACGCGGCTCGTTTGAGGTCGCCAGTGGGTTCAAGACTGTCGACACCGTAATGGGCGAAAGCGCGCTCCAGTTTAGGCCGAAACGACGCCGGCAGCCCCTCGGCTTCAAGATCAAGGGCGCGCAGATAATGATGAAAATGCTCCTTGGGGTTGCGTGTCTCCTCATCGACCATATCGAGGAGTGGACGGTTACGCGCCAGAGAGTTGACGTCGCTGAACGCCATAAGCACTGCAAGCCCGGCGGCGACGACCTCGGGGTCGTGCAGATCAGTTTCACTATGTGCCTTAAGCAGTCGTCCGGCAAGATCACGTACGACACCAGGCTGGGTGTCGTAACCGAGAATGGTCCAGCGGATGCTGTCGAGAAGGTCGAGGCAGCGACCGCGGCCACTCAGAGCGGCCGCTTGCTCGGCAGCAATGGTGGCAAAATCAACGCGTGTTCCCGCCTGCGCCGCTTCGTCTCGCTCACTGACCGCCTCAAGCCTGATGAGGCCGGCACCGGCATCCACCTGGATGCTCGGACCGGTCAGCACATCGACGACGGTCCCAGAAAACGGCGCCGTGATGGCGGTTTCCATCTTCATCGCCTCAAGCACGACGAGCGAGTCGCCCTTGGCGACCGTATCTCCAGGTTGGACATTGACGGCGACGACCAGCGACGGAGACGGTGAGCGGATCATGCCCACATCACCACGAATGATCCGGTGGATGACATTGTCGACCTCGATGAGGAGGTCCTTGCCTTGAGTCACGGACACCACGCGGTGGCTGCGGTCCCCGACGGTGACGCGGGACTCGAACTCGTCCACCGGGTCGATTGACATGACAGCAACCTTGCCCTCGACCTCCAGACGGTAGCGGTTGGGACAGACCCGCTGCACGAGCAGTCGATATTTTTCGCCACGTAACCGGCAGTCAACCGTGACCAGCGACTCGTGGGTTGACTTCGGCCGCCCGCGGGCAGCAGCGGCGAAGAACGACGTGCGGGCATAAAGCGCTGACGAGAGGTAGGCCTCGATCCCAGCGACCAGCAGGGCGACGTCCGCATGATCGTCACCAGAGTGTGAGCCGTCTGCGGCCAACCGATCGAGCAAGGCATGGTCGGCGAGTACCTCGGGCAAATTCAGCAGGCGCAGGAGAAGCGATTCGTCAGTTCGTTGGAGCGATAATTTATCCATGGAACGCCTCCTTGATGTCAGCCAGTGAGGAATGCGCGGTGGTCGACTTTGGCCCCATGGCGAGGTCGGTCTTAATCTCTGGCGCAACCATCGCCGGGTCCAGCGACAGCACCACGTAACCACCCACGGCTCCAGCGCCGAAGCCCGGCGCGAAGACCAGCGAGCGTTTGCTGATCGCCCCTTCATAGACAGCGTCGGCCAGGGCGATCGGAATGCTGGCCGCGGAGGCGTTACCGACCTCGGTGATGTTGAAGTAGATGTCTTCGGCTGCGATGCCCTGGGGCACGGCGATGTCGATGATCATGTTCTTGTTGGCCTGGTGGGGCACGATCACGTCGATGTCGTTGATCAGCGCGCCGTCCCCCTTCACGCCTTTGAGTTCGGTCAGCTCGCCGATCATCTGGTTCAGGTAGCGTTTGACCAGGGCCTTGACCTCGGGACCATAGACGGTGATGTCGTTGTCGAAGTCGTAGTTGGGCCAGATGATCGAGTTGACCTGGCTGAAGGGGCCGCTGGCATAGGTCTGCACCACCTCGACATCCCGGGCACCGTCGGACGGTGCGACCACCATGGCGGCGGCCCCGTCGCCAAAGATCATCCGCGAGGGGCGCGCGTTACCGATCTTGTCGGAGAACTTCTCCGCCATCACCAGCAGCACCGGACGTTCGATCTCCTGCAAGAGACGGACGGCTTCGGCCATGCCATAGGGGAAGCCGGCGCAGGCGGCCACAATGTCGGCCGAGCAATGGGTCTGCATAATCCCCAGTTGCCCCGACAGCCAGGTGGCGGTCGAGGGAATCAGCCTTTCCGAGGTGCAGGTGCAGAACAGCACCGCGCCGATCTCCTCGGGCCCCCGGCCGGCGTGCGCCATGGCAGCCCGGGCGGCCTCGAGGGCGATGTTCTCCAGCGGTTGGGCCGTGTAGCGGCGCCGCTCGATGCCGGTTTTATCTGCAATTTCATCGGCGCCCATCGGCGACCAGGTGGGGGGTGAGTTGCGAACCACATCGACGTTGCTGCAGATGACCTCCCCCTTGCGGATCGCCAGCGCCTCGATCTTTGGCTGGACCTGCACATCGGTGCCGACCACCATCGGCTTAAGCGGCCGCACTGGTTCGACGGCCGGGGTGGGCGTCGGGGCCTGCGGTGCGCTGCCGGCGCCGCTCTTGACGCGATTGATGAAGTCGAGCACGTGACGGTTTTTCGGGTAGAACAGCACGACGACATCGTCGTCCTCCATCTCGGCCAAGGGCTTCAGCCGAGCCCGGCTGCGGTCCCAGGGGTGCTGGTTGTGCAGCACCATCGCCCAGCGCCGTAGCGCCTCAAGCTCGGGTTGCTCCTCGGCGACGTCGAGGATGTCGTTGACGCTGTAGTGCCGGTGATCGGGGTTGAAGTCACGGAGGACGGTGGTCCTGGCGTCGACCGTGGTGAGCGCCTCTGCGATGGTCGCCTTGATCGGCGGGAGCTCCGAAGCACGATAGAGCTTATTCGAGAAGCAGTCGAAGAGCATGCCGAACAGATCGTCTTCAGCCGTCTGATCCCATTTGGCTGGCAGTTGTCCGTAGGCCTTAAGAACGCTGGCGGACTTTGCTTCGCGGTTCTCTCTGGGGCGCAGCAGCGGGACGAACACATCTTCGCGGGTGCGCGGGACGTCGCGCCAGCGGGTCGGCCTTTTTTCGTACATCGCCAGGGCGAAGCGGTTGGCCCAGAAAAGGTGCAGGCCGATGTCGCGCAACAGGTCGTAACGCGTCGCATAGCTTCCGGCGGCGGCCCGGTCGGCGATTTCGGTGCCGGTCGGCGCCTTCACTTCGAAGTCGCGACGAATGATCGCCTTCAACTGATCGAGATCATAGATGATCGAGAAATCGAGCTCGACGAAGATGCTCGAGGGAAAAACCAGCTTGTTGTGTTTGTTCAGTCGGAACGGTTTCATAAGTCCTCCTTGCTGTTTTAAGCAGACAGAAAATTGCTTTTCTGTGAAATGCGCTGGCGGCCGTGGAACCCAAACTCGCCCTCGACGCAATGCAGGGGTATGAAAAGATTTCATTAACCATTTTAGTTTTCAGTTGCTTGAGAATGAACTTTAAACAAGTATAACATCTGATTCCTCTGGGGCGGCGCCAGTTTTCTTGGACACTGAATTGGGATAATGTTCCCGTGTCAAAGGAGACTCACGATGGCTGCGAAGAACAAGAACGAAACAGTTACAGGGTCGTTAGCAGAAGGGCAGCGCTTATCGAACACTCATCGTGAGCAATTTCAGGACGAAATCCTCGCCCAGCCGAAAGTGTCCTGTAAGTTGTTCAGTATTGTTTTGCCGGTCGGATGTCGGGCTGATCCAGCATGTCGTGAATATCGCTACTTCTGCTCCAACCATCTTTCCTGGAAAACAATCTGTTCGAGAGGTTTACGCGGTGGCCCCTCTTTTTGTTCGGACAGTGGATAGCCCAAGGGGAACAGACCAACGATACGAATCTGTTTGGGGATGCTGAGCAGATTCCGTAGCCGTGGTTCATCAAAAACGCCAACAAAAACAGTACCCAACCCTTGCGCATGTGCTGCCAGCATCAGATTCTGGGTGGTGATTCCCAGATCGGTTAGGTAGTAATTCTGTCCCCACAACTCACCCGAACGCTCTGGATCGGCGCAGGCAACGATAACCACCGGTGCTTTCGCGAGGGCTTTCCGTGCCGGGTTGGATTTGTAACCCTGGGGCGCAAAATACTCATCGACATAGGACAGCTCACTAATCTGTTCCCTGGTCTTCTTATCCTGTATCACGACAAAGCGCCAGCACTGCATGTTGGCCCATGAGGGCGCTTGGCGGGCAGCGTCAAGCACTCGGTTGAGTTGCTCAGCAGACACTGGCCGGTCGGAAAACTTGCGAACACTCCGTCTGGTTCTGATTGCTTCAAGAGTCTCCATTGAAAAGCCTCCTTTTTATTTCAAAAATCGTTGTCCAGTGATTCTCGTTCTACCTCAACAGCCCCCGATACGGCAAATGGATGCCTCAAAACTCAGAAGTTGTGACAGATTTCGGCTTTACTCAGCAAACCCCTTCGTTCCGTTTTTGAAATGTCCTGTCAAAATACGTTCGCACATATCCTTAGGAAATTTGTTGTCAACTTTCCCCGCCTGCCTCCATGTCCAGTATGAATCTTTTTTGCTTGGTATGAGGCTTTAATACTCAGTATAAAACTTTGTTACTCGCCCACAAGAGCTATCGAAAAATGAAGGCTACGGTAGAGCTTCCCCATGTGCTAGGCTGACGATTCACATCCAGAGCGCCGTACCTGGGAGAATGGTGGTGAAAAGCAGGCCGGGGAATGCTGCTTAAAAATCGCACGCTGATTGCTAAGGTGAAGAACAGACGATGTTAGGCCCAAATGTTGTTATTCTTCATCAGGTGACCCATTACCTGGTGAAATATCCGAAAAATGATCGTGGAGTCAGAAAGTTGGTGGTTGCCAGCGGAACCTGCAACAATATTCCGTTTGAGGCAACGGCGATAAACGACCCCGATTTTTCCACATCTCTGGATCTGTTTCGAGGCGATGGTGAGCAATTCTCAAAGCTGGAGTTTCAATCAGTTCAAAGGCATATCAAGATGGCCAAGCCGATGGAGACTTTTGATCGGCGGGGTGACCCTGAAGCGAATGGATATGAATATGTCTATGACCAGATGTGCGAAAAGTATTATGGCAAGAAAGTCTATCTGAAAGTTCCGTTTAACCGGAAAGGCGAGGCGAAGAGCCTGGGTGCCGAATGGGACAGTGCCGCGAAGAAGTGGTTTACCTTCAGCGACTCCCCCAACCTTAGAAGGATAGAGGAATACTTCAAGCGGGACGAAGCTTAACGACCAGGCTTTTGGCCAAGGGATTAGGTCATGTCCAGGCATTCACAGAGCATTTTTGCGCAACTGAGAGATAAGCAGCCTGGACTGTCCGCCCCAAAAGAAGCAGCCAGCGATGAAGCGCAAATGAGGACACTTATTAATCGGTGCGTCAGAACCTGAACTCGCTGCTCGAAAATCCCCCCAGACGAGGAAGTCCAATCTGCTTTACAGGTCGACCAAAAACAAACCCGCCGGCAGCGACTCACCGAATTGAGCCACCTTATCCAACTCCTCAATGGGAATACAATCACGCACCACCCGCAATTGTTCGGGACGGGCTTTAGCAGCGAGCATTTTTCCCAGAATCGCTTCGCGAAGCTGCTCAGAGAGATCGTCTTCGCGAAGCTCGGTACGCCGCGCCGCCAAAGCAAAGAGCGCAACCAGGCCCGGGTAATCGGCCGATCGCCAGTCCAGGTCTTTGAGCTGGTTAAAAGCCTTTTCCACCTGATTCGGTGGCAGAATGCTGTCCGGGCCGGCGTAAAGTGGCGTCCGGCTGAGCAGACGACCGAGCGCCCAGGCGTAAGGTTCGCGGTGCTTGGTCCGCAGATAGCCGGCCAGAAAACGCTTTACCAGTGACTGCTTCACCGCCACCGGCAAACGTTCCAGCGAACCGACCAGCCGCAGCAGTTCGGGCGACGTGTCGTTGCCGGTTTTGATCTGCGCCTGCAGTTTGCTGAACAGCTTCTCCTGCCGGCCGGCATTGAGCCCACCAGCAACCCGGCGCCAGAGAATACACCAGTGGTTAAGAGAATTTTTGTCGTTGGGAAAGGCCATCCCCATACTGAATAACCGCCACAACTCCTCCATGCGCGCCTCATCAGCCTCGACACCGTAACCGGGGCGCAGGGCGTAACCGGCCAGGTTCAGCCAAGACAGCTCGTGCCCCGGACCGCGATTCCGCCGGGCCATCCCCTGGGCCAGGGTCGGCCAGAGGCTGCGCAGGGTCAGAGAATCCCAACTGCCCCGTTCAACCCCCAGGGCTGTTTCCAGCTGCCGTAGAAGTTGGTTCGGCTTGAAGTCGGGGAGAGCAGGATCCTTTTTCTTGCCGTAAAGCGACAGGATGTAGCGCTTCGCCTGTTCGATCCGCTCCGCCGGCACCAGCGGTGCGACCTCCAGTTCAGTCTCTTGCTCCTCCAGGGCGCTCTTGCGCAGATTGAAATCGAGCCGCCAGCGCCCCGGACCATTCTCCTCAACACAGTAGAGCTGCAGCAGACCCAGTTCATTCAAGCTGCACTCGAGGCTGACCCGCAGGCGATTATTGGGTGGCGCAGGCCGATTGGCCGGCAGATGTACGGCGGTCTGTAGAGGCGGCAAAGAATGAAAATCCTTCTCGTTCCATTCCACCACCGTACCTGGCTGATCCTGGTAGCGGCGACTGGAATAGAAGCATTGAAAGCGTGCCGCCTGATTGACCAGCAGATCGAAAGTCTGCTCATGCAGGCTGACGGTCTGATCCGCCTCCATGCCATGGGGCAGCACACAGACCAGCGCATGCCCCTTCTTTTTCTGTTTCACCTCAAGGTAGAGAGCGTGAGCATGACCGCCGGTGATCCGCTCGCCACCTTTGGGCTGAAGCTGCAGGTAACCGTATTTCGCTGCCCCCTTGGCGACCGCCATGGCCAGGGAATCGCTGGCCAGCACCGTCGGGGTGTAACCCTCCTGCCAGTCGGCCAAAAGATCGGTAAGCCGCTGGCGGAGAAAATCGGGGGTCACCGAGCCGCCGTTGTAAAGCACCGCGTCAACCTGCTGACCGTCGAGAAAAGCAGCCAGGTGGCGGGTGACGGCACTGTCGGCGGCGTAGGGCAGGCCCCATTCGCGCAAACCGCCGGCTTTTCGCTGGGGACGGTCCTGCTTAGCACAGATCGGGAAAAAACCTTCGAGGACACAATGGCGAACTTCATCAGCACTGATCTTTGCTGACTTGGTCGAACCGAACAGGCCGGAGCCAGTTCCCGACAGGGTCACGGTGAATTCAGTCTGCTCAAGCTCAACCGCATCGCGCAACAAGCGCTCTTTGAAATCACGGGCCTGGGCAAGCAGCTGATTCCACTGCCGGCCGGAAAGCTTGGCGGTCCGTCCGGTGAGCTTCTGCTCCAGCAGATAAGCGAGGGTCAGGTCGATATTGTCACCACCGAGGAGGAGATGATCACTGACCGCCAAACGCTTCAGCCCCAGCCCATTGGGAGCCTGGCTATCCCCACAGACTTCGAACAGACTGAGGTCGGTGGTCCCGCCGCCGATGTCACAGACCACCACCCGCACAACCTTTTCGTCCTGTTGTTCAAGCAGGTCGGCCAGCAGGTTGATGTTGCGCCCTTTATCGAGCCAGGCGTAAAAGGCGGCCTGGGGTTCTTCGATCAGCCTGATATTGTCCGGGAAACCTGCCAGCCGGGCGGCCTCCAGGGTCAATTGTTGAGCGACCTCGTCGAAAGAGGCCGGCACAGTAATGACCACCTCCTGGTTTTCGAAGTCCGCTTCCGGCCGCCCCCCGGCCATCACTCGATTCCAGACATTCTTAAAATAAGCCAGATAGACGCTGCTGACCTGAATCGGTGACAGCCGTTTTTCATCCGAAATCTCTTCCGACTTCCAGGGCAGGATCGGGGCCGTCCGGTCGATATCCATATGGCAGAGCCAGGACTTGGCCGAAGCGACCACCCGCCCAGGGCGTAGCGCCATCTGCTGGCGGGCGAAGATCCCTGCCTTCCAGCCATCCAAGGCGCTCGCTGGCGGCCCTTCATCCCCTTGAAAGCCCGCTGCAGTCTCATCAGCAGTCAGGGCACAGAGGAACGAAGGAAGCAAGTCGCTGTGGGTATAGCTGTCCGCCGTCTCCCATTGCGGCAACGGCAAGACTTGAGGACCGCGCTCTGGCTGCTTTAGGTCGAGATAGGCGAGGACGCTGTTGGTGGTACCCAGGTCGATACCGATACTGTAATGCGGTTTACTGCGCCCTGACATTGAATTCAACTTTCCACTGCTGGCCGCTATTTTCGTTGCGCATCCAGAGTTCCAGGGTGCCGAGTTCGGTGATCACCGAATGCAGGCTAACCGGGATAAATTCACCGCTTCGCCCTTCAGTCGGCGGCAGCGTAATCTCAAGTTGGGCGGTCTCTTCCAGTTCGCTCTCATCCTCAACGATCACCCCGACCTCATCCCCGGCACGGATGCTCGAGCTGAAGAACCGAAAATCGACCGGTTCGCCGGTCACCAGACCGAACTCCTGATCGGAAAGGGCGGCTTCGCTCCCCTCCTCCATCCCCTGGGGAACCACGCAGATCGCCTTGATCGGCGGAATCATTCCAGGGATCGCCGGCATCGAGGATTCGAGACCGATGTAGTAGGAACGAGCAGTTCCAGCCTTGATGCGGATGCCCTCTCCGGCGACCAGCGCCCGGCCGTAACTGGCGGCACCCTTGGCAACCGCCAGATCGAAATGGGAACCGACCAGTTCCTTGACGGCAGCGCCGCCGTTCCAGGAGGCGAGCAGGTCGAGGATCCGCTGGCGTAGCGGGTCGGCCTTAAACACGCCACCATTGAACAGTACCGCGCTGGGACGAACAAAGCGCACGCCGTCGTTGTCGCCAGTCCGCTCTCCTACCAACCCTTGAAGCTCGGCATTGGAATGAATGTTTTGCCAGCTGCGGGTTAAAAATTGCGCCAGATGCTTACTTAAAGCTGGATCTGCGGCATAGTCGAGACCGAACTCCCGCAGCCCGGACTGACGTTTGCGGGCCGGTTGCTGGTCAATCCCACTGACCGGAAAGAAGCCTTCAAGGATGATCCGGTTGACCAACTCGCGGCTGAGATTGACTGAGATAGCCCGGGAGAAAAAGCCAGAGCCACGATTCGGCAGTGAGATCGGATAGGTGTCCAGCTTGGGATCGGCGAAAAGCTTTTCTTTGCCAAGCCGACAGGCATGCACCAGGGAAAGGAACTGCTGGTTATCAATCTTCTTCCCCTGCCCTTCCAATTCCGCCTTCAGGCTGTGGGCCAGCGCCAGATCCATATTGTCGCCACCGAGGAGGATATGGTCACCAACGCTGATCCGCTCCAGTTGCAACTTGCCCTGCTGCTGGGAGACCGCCAGCAAGCTGAAATCGGCGGTACCGCCGCCGACATCACAGATCAGCACCACATCGCCCGGCGCGACCTGGTCGCGCCATTTTTCACCAGCTGCAGCGATCCAATGATAAAAGGCCGCCTGTTGCTCCTCGAGCAGGGTCACCTCGGTCCAGCCCGCGGCTTCAGCGGCGCTATGGGTATGGATGCGCGCCACATCATCGAAGGAGGCCGGCACGGTCAGGACGATTTCGCACTCATCAATTGAGGCAGAGATGCCTTTGCTCGAAAGATGCTGCAGAAATGCCTGTCGCAGGTGCTCTAGGTAGCGTTTTGAGGCAGCAAAGGGGGAGATCAGCCGCTCTCCAAGCTCCGACTTCCAGGGCAGAATCGGCTGTTCGGGATCGATATGCGGATTGCAGAGCCAGGACTTGGCCGAAGTGACCAGTCGCTCCGGGATCAACGCACCCTGGGCGCGGGCAAATTCACCGACCACACCGGAGAAAAGGTCCGCATCCCCCCAGGGCAAGCGAGCACTGGCGGTTTCCACCTCCTGGGCGATCGGCAGGTAGATGGCTGACGGAAGACTCTCCTTGTCACCGGAAGACTTGAAAGAGAGGAGTTGTGTCACCGGCAGAATTTCAACCGGGTTCTCCGTCTCAGTTGAGCAATAAGCCAAAGCCGAATTGGAGGTACCAAGATCGATACCGAGCGCATACTTTTTCATGCCGACAACTCCTGTTGGTTAATCGATTTCGACTTCGGCTGGGGCGACCACTTCCCTGGCAGTGTCGGTCAGCTGTGGCAGCTTGATCTGCTCGGTTTTCCAGCCGCGATGCAGTACCCGACCATTAAAGGGAGGATTTTCAGGAACTTTTCCGACCAACCGGTAGGCTCTGGGATCGAAATCTGCGGCCAGACTCAACTCCTCACCCTCTTCACCCGGGTGTACGACTTTGAGTTCGAAGAAGTCTTTCAGCACGTCTTGACAGCCCTGATGAACGATCCGTGCCGCAGCACCGATATCCTCGTTGGAATGGGGGGTGATGTCGTCCATAGCAAAGTCGACCAGGCGGCCCTTTTCCTGCAGTCGAGCGAGGAACTGCACCACCTGAGCCTCGGCCAAAGCCTTCGCAGAGGGTTTGACAGTCTCTTCGGCGGGAGCTTCAGCAACCGCAGTCGGTTGTGATGGGTCCGGTTTACGGCGCAGGAGCGCCAGTAACTGAAAAAGAACCGCCAAAGCCAGCAGACTAACGGTTATCAGAGGCAGCCGGGCAGCAAGCTCCACAGGCAGCTGCAACTGGTCGCTGTAGTAGGTTTGGCCAGCAAATATGACCAGAGCGGCCAGGGTCAATAGTAAACTCATGGTTTCTCTCCTGTCAGGGTCGAAAAATCACAAAAAAATACCCCAAACACCAGTGCAAGTCCAGAGGCGAGTGAGCGCTGAGGGGATTACCCACCCCTGGCTAAGGCATTGGAGCTGAGCTTTTTGTACAGTTGGGGCCAGGAAGTCTAAACTGCCAAGGGGGTTAGTCGAGCCGAACGGGATCAGGGATGGCGAAACCGCACTCCTTTTCGCTTTGACAGGCAAGCTGAAAGAAAGGCCCCCGTCCGAGACTGGCGGGGGCCTTTCTTTCGATTAAAACTGCGAACTAATCCTCCTGCAACGCCGCATGCGCCGCCGCCAGCCGGGCGATCGGCACCCGGTAGGGGGAGCAGGAGACATAATCGAGACCAATTTCGTGGCAGAAAATCACGCTGGATGGTTCCCCGCCATGCTCGCCGCAGATGCCGACTTTCAGGTCCGAGCGGGTACTACGCCCTTTCTCAGTTCCCATCCGCACCAACTGGCCAACCCCGGCCCGGTCGAGGGCGACGAAAGGATCGCGCTTGAAGACCCCTCGTTCAACATAGTCTGGCAAGAAGCGTCCGGCGTCGTCCCGTGACAGGCCGTAGGTGGTCTGGGTCAGATCATTGGTGCCGAAGGAGAAGAAGTCAGCCTGCTCAGCGACCTTATCAGCCATCAGCGCAGCGCGCGGTAGTTCGATCATGGTACCGATCTGATAATCGACCTTAACGCCATAGCTGGCGCAGACTTCTTCAGCGATATCGACCGCGTTCTGCCGCAAAATCTTCAGTTCATTCACATGGCTGACCAAGGGAATCATAATCTCCGGGACAATCTCGAAGCCTTCATCTTTAACCAACTCGCAGGCAGCTTCCATGATCGCCCGCACCTGCATATCGTAGACTTCCGGATAGGTGATTCCCAGGCGACAGCCACGATGGCCAAGCATCGGATTAAACTCGTGCAGCTTTTCGACATGCTCTTTGACGTCGGAGAAACGCACTCCAGCGATAGCGGCAAGCTCGGCGACATCATCATCGGTCTGCGGTAAAAATTCGTGCAGCGGCGGATCGAGCAGGCGGATGGTGACCGGCAGTCCTTTCATCTCGCGGAAGATTCCGGTAAAATCGCCCTTCTGCATCGGCATGATCTTGGCCAGTGCATTCTTACGCCCCTCCAGATCATCTGCGAGAATCATTTCCCGCACCGCCTGAATACGGTCCCCTTCAAAGAACATGTGTTCAGTCCGGCAAAGCCCGATCCCTTCGGCGCCGAACTCACGGGCCACTTTTGAGTCGTGAGGGGTATCTGCATTGGTTCGCACTTTCAGCCGTCGGTAGCTGTCGGCCCAAGCCATCAAAGTGGCAAAATCGCCACTGACCTCCGGTTGCACCTTCGGCACGTCGCCAAGAATTACTTCTCCTGCTGAGCCGTCCAAGGTGATGGTGTCGCCGCGTTTGATGACCAGACCATCCTTGGTGGTCAGCTGTTGCTTTTCATAATCGATCTTCACCTCACCACAGCCGGCCACGCAGCACTTGCCCATGCCACGGGCGACGACCGCCGCATGCGAAGTCATGCCACCCCGGGCGGTCAAAATCCCCTGGGCAGCATGCATGCCATGGATATCTTCCGGACTGGTCTCAACCCGCACCAGAATCACCTTATGTTTCAGTCTGGCCTGTTCTTCAGCCTCATCCGCACTGAAAACCACCTGACCACTGGCCGCCCCGGGCGAGGCCGGCAAACCTTTGGCAATGATCTGTTTGGCGGCTTTGGGGTCGAGAGACGGGTGGAGCAGCTGATCAAGCTGATCTGGATCGATCCGCAGCACCGCTTCCTTTTCATTGATCAACTGTTCGGCAACCATATCGACAGCAATTTTCAGGGCGGCGGGGGCGGTGCGTTTGCCGCTCCGGGTCTGCAACATGTAGAGTTTGCCCTTTTCGATGGTGAACTCGATATCCTGCATGTCCCGATAGTGCTTTTCGAGGGTTTGCCGAATTTTGGCCAGCTGGGCATAGCATTCGGGCAGGGTATCTTCCATCGCCGGGAGAGCATCATCCTGCTGCTTGGTCTTGTTGATCGGCTGCGGAGTGCGGATACCGGCGACCACATCCTCCCCTTGGGCATTAATCAAATATTCGCCGTAAAAGTAGTTCTCCCCGGTCGAGGGATCACGGGTGAAGGCCACGCCGGTGGCACAGTCATCGCCCATGTTGCCGTAGACCATCGACTGCACATTCACCGCAGTGCCCCATTCGGCGGGAATATTATTGAGCTTGCGGTAGGTGATGGCACGCTTGGTCATCCAAGACCCGAACACCGCGCCAATCGCTCCCCAGAGTTGTTCTTCGGGATCTTCGGGAAAGCCTTGACCGAGTTCCTCCTGGACCTTTTTCTTGAACAGTCCGACCAATTCGTGCAGATCTCCAGCGGTCAGATCGGTATCCAGCTTGACGCCGCGATCTTCTTTTTGTTTTTCGAGAATCTGTTCGAGGATTTCGCCATCCAGATCGAGGACGACGTTGGAGTACATCTGGATAAAGCGACGATAGGAATCATAGGCAAACCGGGGATCGCCACTTTGATCGATAATCCCCTGCACCGTCTGATCATTCAAACCCAGGTTGAGCACCGTGTCCATCATCCCCGGCATTGAAGCCCGCGCACCGGAGCGGACCGAAACCAGCAGCGGGTTTTGCGGATCGCCAAATTTTTTCCCCATCAGCGTCTCGACCCTGGCCAGAGAATCCTTCACCTGCTCGATCAAGCCTTCCGGATAGTGCTGGTTATTCTTGTAAAACTCGGTGCAAACTTCAGTCGTCAGGGTAAAGCCGGCCGGAACCGGCAGACCGATGGAAATCATTTCAGCCAGGTTTGCCCCTTTGCCACCGAGCAGGTTGCGCAGCTGCCCCGAGCCTTCTGCCTGGCCATCTCCGAAAAAATAGACATATTTTGCCATTCCTCAAAACTCCTTCTCTTCTGGTCTCGTCCGATAATAAAAAAGGCCGAAAAAACAGCTCAGTTCTCCTCGGAAAGATTCCAGCGAGCAAAATTGCTACAGATTGGGAACACAGTTTCAGGAAAGAACTTCCATTCTCTGTCAACCTGCAGCTCAACCTCTTGCACGCAAGAACCTCCCTTGAGAGTCCGAGACATCTTCCGGCCATCAAAAACAGAACAATGATAGAGTTTACCGTTTTTTTGCCGCGGACGGCGGCAACCGCGGATATTTTTCTGATCAGGCGATGCGGCTGAAGTCAGCGACCCCTTTGAACAGACCGGCGATACTGGTCAGCAGCGCCAGCCGATTATTCTTCACCGCTTCATCTTTATCCATGACCATGACACCCTCGAAAAACGCATCGACCGGCGCTCGCAAGCCGGCAATAGCTTCCAGAGCAGCAGGATAATTGCGCCCGGCAACCAACTCGGCAACCTGGCCTTGAACCTGCTGCAGCTCGGCGAACAGGGTCTTTTCACAATCGGCGGCCAGCAGAGCAGATTTCACCGGCGTATCAAGGCCACCCTTAATAATATTGCCAACCCGCTTGAAAGCCACTGACAGCGGCTCAAAATCTTCCCGACCTTTCAAATCAGCCAGCGCCCTGACCCGATCGACCGCATCGAGTGGTTCGCTAAAAGCAGCACTCAGTACTGCATCGACGACATCCTGAGGGAACCCCTGGCCGGTGAGCATGTTCACCAAGCGCAGGCGGATAAACTCGACAACCTCGGCAACGATCTCTTCCGCCGGACGCTGACGTTTGGCTTCCAGCAGGGCGACACTCTTCTGCACCAGCTCCGGGATCGAAATCGCGTAACCACGCTTGAGGATGATCGCCAGAATGCCGATAGCACAGCGGCGCAAGGCATAGGGGTCGGCGGTGCCGGTCGGGATCAGGCCGACGCTGAAGCAGCCGCAGATGGTATCGATCTTATCAGCCAGGGAGACAAAAGCGCCAACGTCGTCACTCGGCAGCTCACCACCCGCCTGGGTCGGCAGATAGTGCTCAAAAATCGCCGTGGCAACCCGCGGATCTTCCCCTTCAAGCAGGGCATATTCGCGCCCCATGACCCCCTGCAGTTCAGGGAACTCGTAAACCATACCGGACTCAAGGTCACACTTGGCGAGCAGCGCAGCCCGCTTGGTCAGTTCAGTTATTTCAGGATCGAACTGTTGCGCTAACCCGACGGCTAACTCGCTGAAACGCTCGATCTTCTCGAAGCTGGTGCCCAGCTTGGCCTGATAGACCACTTTTTTCAGCGGCTCAAGGCGGTCTGCCAGCTTGCTCTTTTGATCCTCTTGCCAGAAGAACATCGCGTCCGACAGCCGCGCTTTCAGCACCCGCTCGTTGCCGGCGACTACCACCTGTGGGTCCTTGGCAAGGGTGTTGGCGATGGTGATGAAGTGTGGCAGCAGCTTGCCTTGCGCATCGATCAGGGTGAAATAGCGCTGGTGCTCGCGCATACTGGTAATTAATAGTTCTGGCGGCAACTGCAGAAAGCGCTCTTCGATCGTTCCGGCTAGCGCCTGGGGGGTCTCGACCAGAAAGCTGACCTCTTCAAGCAATTCATCGTCTGGATTAATCTGGCCGCCGAGTTGCTTGGCCAGCGTTTCAAGCTGCTCACGGATCAGCGTCTTCCGCTTATCGATTTCCGGGATGACATGGTGCTGTTCCGCTTTGGTCAGATAGTCGGTCGCACCGCTGACGGTGAATTCACCCGGCGCCATAAAACGATGCCCCCGCGAGACATTGCCGCTTTGCAGATCGCCAAAGCTAAAGGGGATAACTTGACCGCCGAAGGTAGCGACAATCCAGTGTAGTGGTCGGGCGAAACGGATATCAAGATCTTTCCAGCGCATCGATTTTTTAAACGCTATCTTACTGATGACCCGCGGCAAAATCTCCGGTAATTGTTCGGCAGTGTCACCCCCTTCGATCACCTTGGAGATAAACAGGTATTTGCCTTTGGGGGTGTCGATGGTCAACAGTTCGTCAACGCTGACGCCGTTGGTGCGGGCGAATCCTTCCGCTGCCTTGGTCGGTTTGCCTTCGGCATCAAAGGCGATGCGCGCTGGCGGGCCGGTCAGTTCCAGCTCCTGACGCTGTTGCTGGCGAGCGACATCGGAAATCGAAATCGCCAGCCGCCGCGGGGTGGCAAAACTACGGACCTGCCCAAAGCTGACCCGGGCATTCTTCAGCTCGTTACAGAGCAGACGTTCTATATCCTGCAGGGCACGCGGAATGAATCCGGCAGGGATCTCTTCGGTACCCAGTTCGAGAAACAGTTCAGCAGACATGTTGATCTCCAATTGCAAAGGTCGGTACCTGCAAACAGGCGTCCGGACGCAAATCTTATTTCTTCAACAGCGGGAAACCGAGTTTCTCACGCTGCTTGACATAGCCTTCGGCACAGAGTTTGGACATATTCCGCACCCGGCCGATATAGCTGGCTCGTTCAGTCACCGAGATGGCGCTGCGGGCATCCAAAAGGTTGAAGGCGTGGGAACCTTTAAGGACGAAATCGTAGGCCGGAAAAACCAGGTCCTTTTCCGCCAGGCGGACGCACTCCTTTTCATACATATCGAACAGCTGAAAAAGCATTGCGGTGTCGGCTTCCTCAAAGTTGTAATGAGAGAACTCGACCTCCGTCTGATGGTGGATATCGCCATACTTGATACCATCAACCCACTCCAGATCGTAGACGTTATCGACCCCCTGCAGGTACATGGCGATCCGTTCGCAGCCGTAGGTGATCTCACCGGGAATCGGTTTTAAATCGATGCCGCCGCATTGCTGGAAGTAAGTGAACTGAGTGATTTCCATGCCATCCAACCAGACCTCCCAGCCCAATCCCCAGGCACCCAGAGTTGGAGACTCCCAGTCATCCTCAACAAAACGGATATCGTGGGCATTCGGGTCGATGCCGAAGCTCTTGAGTGAGTCGAGGTAAAGGTCCTGGATATTCTGCGGCGAGGGCTTGAGAATGACCTGAAACTGATAATAATGCTGCAAGCGATTGGGATTCTCACCGTAGCGGCCATCGGTCGGACGACGGGACGGCTCGACATAGGCCACGTTCCAGGGCTCGGGGCCGAGGGCTCGCAAAAAGGTCGCCGGGTTGAAGGTTCCGGCCCCTTTTTCGATATCATAAGGCTGCTGAATGATACAGCCTTGTTGGGCCCAATAGTTCTGCAGGGAAAGAATCAGATCCTGAAAAGTCACGTTGCCTCCATCTAAGTTCTACAGCCGCCAGGCAGGCGGGAAATGCGCATTTGAAATACAAAGCGCGAGTGTAACTTTGCCCCCTATGGATGTCAAGAAACGAGCGGTGCTGTTTACTGCAGGAATTTGAGGGATTTCGGTTGCCGCGGCAAGACCTGAGCTAACACCTGAGCAAGGATCACACTGGCCTCCTTTAGGGTCTGATCGCCAAAGCGAAATTCCGCAAACCGGGTATGACTGACATTGAGAGTTCGCGCCAGGGACCCGACGGTTCCCAGACCGACCGGGACGCCAGATCTGCCGGCACAAGCCAGGCAAAGACTGCCGCCGCGAGCGGCATCGAAGCGGATCGATTCGTTGGCAAAGATTTTCAAACACTCGCTGCAATGGAGAAAATGGGGGATATAGCCGAGCAGATAAACCAGGCGCAATTCGAGTAATAGACGGGCCACTACGCCGTCGCCGCCAAGGCTGAGGTAATCGAGGTAGCTGCAGAGCAGCTCGTAGATCTGCGGATAAACCGGTGCCTCTTCGACCAACAATTCAACTAATTCAACCGCATAGCTGGCAAGCGAAAGCCGTAGCAGATCGCTGCGCAAACCGGTTCGTGAATCGAGCAGCTCGGCCTCCTGCAAGGACCAGAGACTACCGCGGCTGCAGCGGTAATGGACGATTATCTGACTGAAGGGTTCCAGGCTAGCGCCGAACCGCTTGCGGCTTTTCCGCGCCGCGCGCGCAAAACCCCGCTGCAAGCCTTGTTCGGCCGTCAGCAGGCTGATGATCCGATCGGCTTCGCCGTAATCGGTGTGTCGAAGCACCAGCGCCTCGCAACGATGTTGTGCGCCAGCCATCAGGGTCCCTAGATAAGCTGTTGGAGAAACAAGGTTGCAGTGGTGAAGTAAATCAGGATCCCAGTGATATCATTCACGGTCTGGACAAATGGGCTGGAGGCGATCGCAGGATCAATGCCGACCCGCTTGAAAAAGGTGGTCACCAGCACACCCATGCAGGCGGCAACCGAAATCGCCGTCACCATGGCAAGCCCAACCACCAATCCGAGGTACAGATTCTGATGCCAGAGATAGGCGACCAGGGCGATCACCAGGCCACAGACGCTGCCCATGATCAATCCGACCCGTAATTCTTTCAGGAACACCTGGCGGATCTCTGCTGAATCGATCCTGCCGGTGGCAAACCCGCGGACAATAATCGTCGAGGTCTGCCCGCCGACATTCCCGCCCATCCCGGTAATCACCGGGATAAAAGAGATCAGCATAATGACCTGTTCCAGCGTGGCCTTGTAATACCACATCAGGGACCCCGTCACCACTCCACCTGCCAGGGTGGTCAGCAACCAGGGCAGCCGTAGACGGGCAATGTGAAAAGACTTATTCCCATAGAGCAGCTCTTCCTCGCTGGCGCCGGCCATTTTAAAGATATCTTCGGTCGCCTCATCACGCATAACGTCAATGACGTCATCGACCGTGATCAGCCCCATCAACTTACCTTTTTCATCGACCACCGGAATCGCCAGGATATTGTACTTGGCGACCAGCTCCGCCACCTCTTCCTGGTCCATATCGGTGCGCACCCGCAACACGTCGGTGGTCATCATATCAGCGAGTTTGGTGGAGGGGGGAACGGTCAGCAGCTGCCGTAAAGACAGCACTCCAACCAGATGGTTATGTTCGTCGGTAACATAAACGTAAAAAACCATCTCATAGTCTTCAGCGTCCTGAAGCGCCTCAATAGCTTCACCGACCGACACCTCATGATCGAGTGAAAATACATCGGTCGACATGATGCCGCCGGCGGTATCTTCATCATAGCCGAGCAGCTGCTCAACATCTTCCGATAGTTCGCCGTGCAATGCAGAAAGGATTTCATCTGCCAATTCTTCAGGCAGATTGCGGATCAGTTCGGCACTATCATCATCCGCCATCTCCTGAACGATAGAGATCAGCAGGTCTTTATCAAGGGTCTCGACCAGCTTGCCCCAGGTGGCATGTTCGAGTTCGGAAAGAACATCGGCAGCCTGACTGGTTTCAGGGATCAGGGTCAATAACGTCTTCTGATCTTTCAGGTCGAAAAAACGGAAAATATGGGCAATATCGGCAGGGTGGATTTTCCCCAGAGCTTTTTTGAGATTCGTTATAGCACCGCGACGCAGCAGTTTTTTAATGGTCCCCTGCAACACCTGCATCTTCTGTTCATGCATAAGAACCTCCTGGCGGGAAATGACCTCAATACATCTGCTGAGAGTAGATGGAAAGCGAGACTGAAACTCAGACCGAAGGAAGCCTCAGGGAGAGCAATACCCTGTCACCGACAAAACAAAAGGGGCAAGGAGAAAACTCCCTGCCCCTTGATGAAACCAACTGATTTTCAGACAATCAGTTTTCGGTCTTTTCTTCTGCGGCAACCTCTGCAGTCGTTTCTTCAGCAACTTCAACAGCAGCGTCTTCAATGACGGGTTCTACGACCGGTGCGGCCTCGGCGACTGCCGGGGCAGCTTTTTTCACCTTGGGGGTGAATTCTTCTTCAACCAGCTCGATGATTGACATCGGCGCGTTATCCCCTGGGCGATGACTGATCTTGATCATCCGAGTGTAGCCACCAGGACGCTGCTGATAGCGCGGAGCGATCATATCAAACAATTTGGCAACCACCTTTTGACTGCGAATCACCTGCAGAGCTTGGCGCCGTGCGTGCAGATCACCGCGCTTGCCCAAAGTCACCATGCGGTCGACAACTTTACGCAATTCTTTAGCACGAGTGTCAGTGGTGGTGAGTTTCTCGTGTTCAAAAAACGAAGTCACCATGTTGCGCATCATATGCTGACGATGATCAGGTTTACGGCCCAAACGTCTGCCGGATTTATTGTGACGCATTGCTCTAGATCCTTTCCAAAACTAAGGGTGATGACTATTCGTCATCCTGCCCTTTCTGAATCAATTTCAAATACTCGGGATCCGGAAAGCTTTCCAGTTTCATCCCGAGGCTCAGACCCATGTCGGCGAGAATGTCTTTAATTTCATTCAAAGACTTCCGACCGAAGTTCTGAGTTTTCAGCATCTCCGCTTCGCTCTTCTGCACCAGTTCACCGATCAGATTGATCTGAGCATTCTTCAGGCAGTTGGCACTGCGGACCGAAAGCTCCAACTCTTCAACCGAACGATAGAGATTCTCGTTGATCTTCTGCTTCTCGTTTTCTTCTTCCTGCGGAGCCGGCTCTTCAGTTTCATCAAAATTGATGAAAATCTGCAACTGCTCCTTGAAGATTTTAGAAGAGTAGGCAACGGCATCTTCCGGCTTGACACTGCCATCGGTATTCACTTCAAGGGTCAGTTTATCGTAGTCGGTAATTTGCCCAACCCGGGCGTTCGACACGTTGAAGTTCACCTTGACAATCGGTGAGAAGATCGCATCAATCGGAATGGTTCCGACCGGGGCAGTCTCGTCACGGTTCCTATCTGCAGAAACGTAACCCTTGCCAAGCGCGACCGTCATATCGATCTCAAGATCAGTCTCATTACCGCAGGTGGCAATGTGATGATCGGGATTCAAGATCTCGACGTTGCTGTCGGTAATAATGTCACCAGCCTTGATCGTACCGGCACCCTTTTTTACAATCCGCGCGTTGCGCGGATCGTGGCCATGCATCCGCACCTTAACCCCTTTGAGGTTAAGGATAATATCGGTAACATCCTCAGTTACTCCAACCACACTGGAGAACTCGTGCTGGACGTTTTTGATCCGTACCGAGGTGATGGCAGCCCCCTGCAAGGATGACAGGAGAATGCGGCGCAGCGAGTTGCCGAGCGTCGTACCAAAGCCACGCTCAAACGGCTCAGCAACAAACTTGCCATAGGTTTCGGTCAACTCAGTGGCTTCGAGACGCTTCGGTTTGATCAGGTCTCTCCAGTTTTTGTACATATATCGCTTCTCCCTCTCAAGCTACCCTGATGAGGTTAGTTTATTACTTGGAGTAGAGTTCGACGATCAGTTGTTCCTGGAACTCTGGTGTCGTCAATTCGCTCCGCACCGGCAGGGCCTTGATGGTCCCCTTAAAAGCATCCCGGTCCAGTTCAACCCAAGAGGGCACGCCACGGCGCATAACACTGTCCAGAGACTCGTTGATGCACGCAACTTCACGGCTCTTTTCGCGCAGGCTGACAGTGTCGTTCGGCCGTACCAGAAAAGATGGCACGTTAACCTTGCGCTCATTGACCTGAAAGTGACCATGGCGAACCAAAGTCCGGGCCTGAGCGCGGGACGCAGAAAAGCCAAGCCGGTAGACAATACTGTCCAGTCGACGCTCAAGCAGCATAAGCAGATTCTCACCTGTCACGCCACGCATCCGGTCAGCTTTGGCAAAATACAACCGAAACTGCTTTTCCTGCAGACCGTAGGTCCGTTTAACCTTCTGCTTCTCCCGCAGCTGCACACCATAATCGGAAACTTTGGTGCGTCGCTGACCGTGCTGACCCGGCGCATAGTTACGCCGTTCGACAGCACATTTATCGGTGTAACATCTGTCCCCTTTAAGAAACAGTTTCGCATTTTCTCTTCTGCACTGACGGCAGACAGCTCCTGAATACCTAGACAACTTTTTCCTCCTTGACGCTTAAACGCGACGGCGCTTGGGCGGACGGCAACCATTGTGAGGAATCGGCGTCACGTCCTTGATCATAGTCACTGTCATGGGCAGCAAACGGAGTACTCTTCCGGGAGCCTTTGAAACCCTTGGCACCAGATGTCGACCAGGCGACAACGTTACCAGCCGGATCACAAATGGTTACAATAGTATTATTAAAGGTCGATTGAATATGCACCACACCTTTGGCGATATTCTTTTTCTCAACCTTTTTCCGAACGACCTTTTTACCTGACTTAGCCATGTTAACTCCGCTTATTTCTTCTTACCGGCGACGGTCTTCTTCGGGCCTTTACGGGTCCGAGAATTGTTTTTGGTATTCTGACCACGGACCGGCAGGCCCTTGCGGTGCCGTAGGCCACGGTAACAACCGAGGTCCATCAACCGTTTGATGTTCATCGTGACTTCACGACGCAGATCACCTTCTACCCGGCAGCTCTGATCAACCAGTTCACGAATTTTCGCCAGCTCAGATTCCGTCAAATCGTCAGTCCGGGTGCTGTGATCAACGCCGGCCTGAGACAGAATCTTTTGAGAAGTTGTGCGACCAATCCCGTAAATATAGGTCATGGCCACCTCGATGCGCTTGTTGCGCGGCAAATCGACTCCAGCAATACGTGCCAATGTCTTTTCCTCCTAGGGCCTTATCCCTGTCTTTGCTTGTGTTTGGGATTCTCGCAGATGATCCTCATCCTGAGATCCTTTTCTAACGTTATTCTTTCGGCCGGATTATCCGGCCTAATCCTTTATTAATCGAGACGAGTCAAAATTTCTGGCCCATCCTCAGTGACAGCGATCGTGTGCTCAAAATGGGCTGAGCGTCGACCATCGATTGTTACAGCTGTCCAACCGTCGGCTAACACCTTAACAGCTGGCGCACCGACATTGACCATCGGCTCAATCGCCAAGGTCATTCCCGGTTTCAATTTAGGACCCCGCTCTGGCGGTCCATAATTGGGAATCTGTGGATCTTCATGCAACTGGCGGCCAATCCCGTGGCCAACAAACTCCCGAACCACGCTAAAATGGTCCTGTTCTACTCGAGTCTGCACTGCATGCGATATGTCAGAGAGTCGTGCGTCCGGCTGAGCAGCCGCTATGCCGAGTTCTAACGACTCTTTAGTGACATCCAACAGCCGGCGAGTTGTCTCATCTATCTCACCAACTGGAATAGTCGTCGCCGAATCACCATGAAAACCATCAATGATCAGGCCAAAATCGATGCTGATAATATCCCCATCCTGCAAAGCTTGCTGGTTGGGAAAGCCGTGAACTACCTGCTCGTTTGGAGACGCACAAATAGTAAAAGGAAAGCCGCCATAACCCTTAAAGGCCGGGCGCGCCTTCCATTTCTTGCATTGTTCTTCCGCCAGCCGATCCAACTCGAGAGTGGTCACTCCAGGGCGGACCTTTGCTCTGAGCATCTCAAGGATCTCGGCCACCATGCGACCAGCGGTACGCATCCGGTCAAGTTCAGCCTGAGACTTGAGTACGATCACTTCAATCGGCCTGAAGTGCGCTAAGGATCTGCCGTTGCACGCTGGCGATTTCCGCCATGCCGTCTATGGCCGTTAGCAGCCCTTGCTTGGCGTAATAGTCCGCGAGCGGTGCCGTCTGCTGATGATAGACGTCCATCCGCTTACGGATGGTTTCTTCCTGATCATCGTCACGTTGCACCAAAGTACCACCGCAAGCGCTACAGCTACCATCAGTGGCCGGTGGATCAAACTTCAAATGGAAACCTTTACCACATGCGCCACAGGTGCGACGACCGGTCAATCGCTCGACCAGAGCATCAGTATCGACCTCAAGGGAAACCACCGAATCCAGGCCCTTATCAAGTTCCGCTAAGGACTCCTTCAGGGCATCTGCCTGGGGTACGGTGCGAGGGAATCCATCAAGAATGAAGCCTGCGTTGCAATCGGCCTGCTGCAAGCGGTCACGAACAATCCCGACAACAACTTCATCAGGCACCAGTGCCCCGGCGTCCATGCTTGCTTTCGCTTTCAACCCCATCGGAGTTTGCTCACGCACCGCAGCGCGCAACATGTCTCCGGTAGAAATCTGCGGAATACCGAATTTACTGACCAGCATCGCCGCTTGGGTCCCTTTTCCAGCCCCAGGAGGACCAAGCAATACAAGCTTCATTTCCTAAACTCCTAACCGTGGCGCCCTTTAAGAGTCACACCCTTCATGAACCCTTCGTAAGAACGCGAGATCAGGTGAGCCTCAATCTGTGACGCTGTATCCATACCAACCCCGACGACAATCAACAATGAGGTTCCTCCGAAAAAGAACGGAACATTCAATTGACCGATCAGCACCGTCGGAAGCACACAGACAGCTGAAACATATATAGCACCAGCAAAAGTCAGCCGACCCAGGACAGTATCCAGATAGTCGGCAGTCTCTTTTCCGGGACGCACACCCGGAACAAAACCGCCCTGATTTTTGACATTCTCAGCGACATTGACCGGGTTAAAGGTGACAGCCGTGTAGAAGTAGCAAAAGAAAACGATAAAAGCAACATAAAAAAGGTTGTAGACCCAGTGAGACGGAGTCATCACGGCAGCCACCGATTGCACCCAGGGAACATCGATCATCTGTGCAACCGTTGCCGGAAACATCATGATCGAGCTGGCAAAGATCGGCGGAATAACCCCGCTCATGTTAATCTTCATCGGCAGATGGCTCGCCTGCCCACCCATATTCCGCATACCAACGACGCGCTTGGCGTAATGGATCGGCACCCGACGTTGGGCGCGCTCCATAAATATAATCGCCGCGATGACCACCAGCATCAAGGCCAGAATGAAAATAACAACTGTCGGCGTCATGGCGCCGGTGTTCACCAGGCGGATCGAGTTAACGATCGCTGAAGGCATAGCGGCAACAATACCGGCAAAGATGATCAGCGAGATCCCGTTGCCGATGCCACGCTCAGTGATCTGCTCACCAAGCCACATGATAAAAGCCGTGCCGGCAGTTAGGGTGACCACCGTCATGAACATAAAACCAGGGCCGGGGCTTGGCACCACCGGTTCACCGGCAGGCCCTACCATACTTTGCAAGCCGGCAGCAATACCGAAACCCTGGATAACTGCCAGGATAATGGTACCATAACGGGTCCACTGGGTGATTTTTCTTCGCCCCGCCTCGCCTTCCTTAGAAAGCTTTTCAACCGGCTCAAAAACCACCGTCAGCAACTGCAGAATAATCGATGCGCTGATATACGGCATAATGCCCAGAGCGAAAATCGTCATTCGCTCCAGCGCACCACCAGTAAAAGCACTGACCATTCCGAGCAGAGTCCCCTCGGTTCCCTCGAAGAATTTTGCTAACACTGCAGCATCAATCCCCGGAGTCGGCACATGACAGCCGATCCGATAGACAGCCAGCATTCCAAGAGTGAAGAGAATCCTCCGCCGCAGTTCAGGAATCGCTAAGATATTCTGCAGCGTCGACATATTTTAAAGCACCTCGACCTTGCCGCCAGCAGCTTCGATCTTCTCTGCGGCAGTCTTACTGAACTTGTGTGCCTGAACGGTCAAGGCTTTGTTGAGTTCACCATCAGCAAGCACTTTGACTCCATCCTTGACATCACCGATCAGTCCAGCCTGACCCAAAGCTTCCAGGTCAACGACACTGCCAGCTTCAAACTGGTCGAGGTCACGCAGGTTGACCAGTTCGTAAATCTTAGGATTACGAGAGGTAAAACCACGCTTGGGCAAACGGCGCTGCAGCGGCATTTGACCGCCCTCAAAACCGGGTTTGACACCGCCACCACTACGGGCATTCTGGCCCTTGTGACCCTTACCGGAAGTCTTACCAGTTCCAGATCCGGCACCACGGCCGATACGTTTTCTATTTTTTGTTGAACCGGGAGCCGGTTTCAGATTGCTTAAATCCATCTCACTGTCCTCTGCGAGTTATCAGTCTTCTACCGCAACCATGTGCTCAACCTTGCGAATCATACCGCGGATTTCCGGGGTATCCTGCAGGGTCACAGTCTGTTGCAAACGTTTCAGCCCCAGACCTTTGAGAACCTTACCGAAGTAAGCTTTGCGGCCGATTGGACTCTTTTTCAGGGTGACTTTCAATTCAGTCGCCATTTTGTCCTCCTAAACAAGATCCCTTAGTCACTAAGACCACGGCGGGCATTAATCTCTTCGGGGCTCTTCAGCATACTCAGGGCACTGATCGTCGCCTTAACCACGTTGTGCGGATTGTTAGACCCAAGGCACTTGGTCAGGATATTACCAATACCAACAGCTTCAAGGATCGGACGCACAGCGCCACCAGCGATCACACCGGTACCTTCCGAAGCCGGCTTGAGCAACACCTTGCCAGCACCATATTTACCAATGACGTCGTAAGGGATAGTGCGACCTTCCTGCAAAGGAACCTTGATCAGGCTTTTCTTCGCCTGCTCAACCCCTTTACGGATCGCCTCGGGAACCTCTTTGGCCTTACCGAGTCCGTAACCGACGTGTCCTTCACCATCACCGACAACAACCAGAGCGGAGAAACTGAAACGGCGGCCACCTTTAACAACTTTGGCGTTCCGATTGATATGAATGACTCGATCGGTCAATTCTAATTCGTTAGGATCAATGCGCAGCACGTCCTTCTCCTCTACAGCTTCAGTCCGGCTTCACGTGCAGCATCGGCGAGCGCTTGAACGCGGCCTTGATACAGGAAACCGTTACGATCAAAAACAACAGTAGTAATATTCTGATCGAGCGCCTTTTTGGCAATAGCAGCTCCAACAGCCTTTGCAGAATCTACGTTACCACCCGTCGCCAGGTCCACATCTTTGCTGATCGACGAAGCGGCTACCAGTGTTTTCCCGGTTACATCTTCGATAATCTGGGCATAAATATGCTTGGCACTGCGAAAAACAGAGAGCCGGGGGCACTCAGTGGTCCCTCGCACTTTTTTTCTAACGCGCGCCTGGCGCTTCAGCCGGGCAGCACGTCTCTTTTGGGAAACGTTCACAGCCTATGCTCCTTAATGGAAATTAGTCTTATGCTGCGGCAGAACCGACCAACTGCTTGTCAATACCTTTGACCGTCAGTTTGGTCTGTTTTTCAACCTCAACCGAAATACCTTCCGGAAGTTCATATTCAACCGGATGACTATAACCGAGGGACAGGTTCAATACCTTGCCTTTGATTTCAGCACGGTAACCAACGCCATTAATTTCGAGAACCTTTTCGAAACCGTCGGTGACACCAACCACCATGTTGTTAATCAGAGCACGGGTCAGGCCATGCAGAGCAGAATCCTGCTTGTCGTCGGTCGGCCGGGTGATGACCACCTGCTCGGTTTCGACAGCGATGGCCATCCGCTCATGCAGATCCTGTTTCAGGGTGCCCTTAGGGCCCTGAACCGTCATGGTCGTTCCAGTCAGGGAGATTTTCACCCCTGAAGGAATAACTACGGGCAACTTACCAATACGAGACATTGTCGTAGCTCCTTATTCTTACCAGACGGTACAGATGACTTCGCCGCCAATTTGCGCTTTGCGCGCAGCAACGTCGTCAAGGACCCCTTTGGAGGTCGACAGAATCGAACAACCAAGACCATTCTTAACCCGAGGAATCTCGTCCTTACCGACGTAAACCCGCCGGCCAGGAGTGGAAACCCGCTTGATTTCATGAATAACCGGCAGCTGGCTAGTATCGTACTTCAGGTAAACCCGAAGGATGCCCTGCTTGCTATCGCTGATAGTTTTGAAATTTTTGATATAGCCGAGGTCTTTAAGGACAGTGACTACAGCAACTTTAAGGTTACTTGAAGGGATATCAAGCTTGGCGTGTTTGGCCATCCCCGCATTACGGATACGGGTCAGCAGATCCGCCATCGGATCGGTCATAGACATCGGTGGTACTCCTCTTAACTGTTACCAGCTGGACTTGACAACCCCGGGAACTTTCCCTTCGGATGCCAGTTTCCGCAGACAGATTCTGCACATATCAAACTTACGATAGTAAGCGCGGGGACGACCGCAGATCGGGCAGCGGTTGTATTCCCGAACGGCAAATTTCTTTGGCCGCTTCGCTTTGGCAATCATCGATTTCTTCGCCACAATATCCTCCGCTAACCTATTTTCTGAACGGCATGCCGAGCCCGGCCAGCAATGCGCGGCCTTCCTCGTCAGTCTTTGCCGTAGTGACAATGGTGATATTCAGACCGGAGACCTGAGCGATTTTATCTAGGTCGATTTCCGGAAAGATCAGCTGCTCACTGACACCGAGGGTGTAGTTTCCGCGACCGTCAAAGGCCTTGCCGGAAATCCCCTTGAAGTCACGCACCCGTGGCAACGCGACATTGATCAGTCGATCAAGGAACTCCCAGGCACGACTCTGCCGCAAAGTTACACAGGTCCCGATGGCCATGTCTTCACGCAGCTTGAAACCAGCAATCGCTTTCTTGCTTTTGGTGATCACTGCCTTCTGACCACAGATCAGCTCCAACTCTTCAACAGCGGATTCCAGCAGCTTAGGATTCTGAATGGCTTCACCCAAGCCCATGTTCAGAACCACTTTCTCAATTTTAGGAACTTCCATAACGTTCTTGTACTGGAATTCCTTCATCAGGGCAGGTACCTGCTCCTGAAGATATGCCTGTTTTAACCTGGCCATCGAACTCTCCGTTTACTTATCAACAATCTCGTTACACTTTTTGCAGTAACGGGCCTTGCTGCCGTCCTCGAGCACCCGCACACCAGTCCGTGCTGCTTCACTACAGGAGCTGCAGACCAGCATGACATTGGAAACACTCATCGGCGCTTCCTTCTCGATGATCCCACCCTCAGGGTTGAGCTGGGTAGGGCGAGTGTGACGCTTAATGACATTGAGGCTTTCAACCACAACGCGACCCTTGGCCGGGAAAACACGCAGGACTTTACCAGTCTTGCCCTTTTCCTTGCCGGCGATAATTTTTACCATGTCGTCTTTTTTGACATGAAATTTTACAGTAGCCATCGCTTTGACTCTCCAACAGTCAGAATTTAAAGAACTTCAGGGGCCAGCGAGACGATTTTCATAAAGTGCCTGGCCCGCAGTTCTCTGGCGACAGGGCCAAAGATACGGGTGCCGAGCGGCTCATTACCCTGATTGACAACAACTGCAGAGTTGTTGTCAAAGCGGATAAAGGAACCGTCCGGACGGGGGACTTCTTTGGTGGTGCGTACGATAACTGCACGTACGACGTCGCCCTTCTTGACCTTCGAGTTCGGCAGTGCCTCTTTGACACTACAGATGATGATATCGCCGATTCCGGCGTACTTACGCTTGGATCCACCGGGAACCTTGATACAACAAAGCTTCTTCGCCCCGGAGTTATCCGCCACGCTGAGCATGGATTGCATTTGAATCATGACTTACTCTCCTAAGCGATAACGGCCTTCTCCAGGATCTGGCGGACCCGCCACCGCTTGTCTTTCGACAAGGGCCTGGTTTCGACAATAAGGACTCTATCACCAACGCCGCAAATGTTCGACTCGTCATGAGCCTTACAGTTGACCTTGCGCTTGATGTATTTTTTGTAAACGCTGTGCTTGACCAGACGATCAACCCGCACGACGACGGTTTTGTCCATCTTGTCACTGACCACAACCCCAATCCGGGTTCTCCGGTTTCCTCGTTCTTGACTCATTGTTTCCTCACACCCGCTTAGGAATTCAGCTTACTGGAAAGAACGGTTTTAACGCGCGCCACATCTTTCCGCACCTGAGAGACCCTGGCAGAATTTTCCAGATGTCCGGTGTGGAGTTGGAACCGCAGGTTGAACATTTCTTGCTGCAGTTCGGCAACTTTCGCCTGCAACTCTTCGACACTGAGATCTTTGATTTCACTAGCTTTCATCGCCGGCCTCTCTTTTCACAAACTTGGTCCGCATCGGCAGCTTATGGGCGGCAAGACGGAACGCCTCACGTGCGACATCTTCTGCAACACCCTGCATCTCATAAATGACATGACCGGGCTTGACAACAGCGACCCATTTTTCCGGAGACCCCTTACCCTTACCCATCCGAGTTTCAGCAGGCTTGCTGGTCAGCGGCTTATGAGGGAAAGAACGAATCCAGATTTTACCGCCCCGCTTGATGTAACGCGTCATCGCCCGACGAGCGGCCTCGATCTGACGGGATGAGAGCCAGCCGCACTCGAGGGCCTGAAGACCGTAATCTCCAAAGTTAACCTCGGTACCACGGGTGGCCTGACCAGTCATCCGGCCGGTAAACTGCTTTCTACGCTTAACCTTTTTCGGCATTAACATGACAAGTTACTCCTGATTAGCCGGCCGGCTGCTCTTTATCTTTACCCAGGACTTCGCCCTTAAAGATAAGAACCTTGACGCCGATGATCCCGTAGGTGGTTTTCGCCTCAGCGAAACCGTAGTCGATATCAGCCCGCAGAGTATGCAGGGGCACCCGACCTTCACGATACCACTCGGTACGACTCATCTCAGCGCCGCCAAGACGCCCGGCACAATTGATCTTGATCCCTTTGGCACCAAACTTCAGAGCCATGCTGACGCTGCGCTTCATAGCACGCCGAAAAGCAACCCGACGCTCAAGCTGCAGGCAGACATTCTCTGCAACCAGCTGGGCATCGACTTCCGGCTTACGCACTTCCTGAATATTGATGAAGCACTCATCGTCAGTAATCTTCGCCAGGTCTTTCTTAAGCACTTCAACTTCGGCACCTTTTTTGCCGATGATGATACCTGGACGGGCAGCGAAGATGTTGATCTTGACCTTGTTGGCAGCACGCTCCAACTCGATTTTCGAGATACCAGCGTGATAAAGACGCTTCTTCAAGAAATTCCGCAGCTTCAGATCGGCGTGCAGTTTTTCAGCGTAATCTGAATCCGCATACCAGCGCGATTCCCAAGTCCGGTTAATTCCCAGACGAAATCCTATTGGATGAACTTTCTGGCCCAAAGGGTTACCTCCTCGACTTACTTAACGTCCAGAACCACAGTGATGTGGCTGGTCGGCTTACGAATCCGGCTGGCGCGCCCCTGAGCACGGGGAAGAAAACGTTTCAGAACCGGGCCCTGATCGACCATCACTGTTTTGACAAACAGTTGATCGACATCGGAGACACCCTTCTGTTCAGCGTTTGCAACGGCAGACTTCAACAATTTAGATAATACAGGCGCGGTCTTCTGCGGGGACAGTTGGAGGATATTCATCGCCTCTTGAATCCCTTTACCACGAACCATATCGACAACAAGTCGCGCCTTACGTGGAGAAAGGCGGACGTTCCTTAATTTTGCTTGTGTTTCCATTACTCGGAACTCCTGTCAGGAATCGCGGTGCTTACTTTCTGACTTTGCTCTTTCTGTCAGAACCGTGGCCGTAGTAGGTCCGGGTCGGTGCGAATTCGCCCAGCTTGTGACCTACCATGTTCTCACTGACGAACACAGGGACGAACTTTTTACCATTATGCACGGCAAAAGTCGAGCCGACGAATTCCGGAATGATGGTCGAACGACGCGACCAGGTCTTAATGACCTTATTCCGGCTGCTTTCACCTTCGAGGTCAACTTTACGCAACAGACTTTCTTGTACGTAAAAACCCTTCTTAACTGATCTTGCCACGGTTGTCTCCTAGAGCCTGTATCTTAAATGATTACTTCTTATTTCTACGACGCACGATGAATTTATCAGTACGCTTATTGGTCCGGGTCTTGTACCCTTTGGTCGGAACACCCCAAGGAGTGACCGGATGACGACCACCGGAGCTCTTACCCTCACCACCACCATGCGGGTGATCAACCGGGTTCATGGCGACACCACGGGACTGAGGACGCTTTCCGAGCCAACGATTCCGGCCGGCTTTACCAATCTTGACTTTTTCGTGATCAAGGTTACCGACCTGGCCGATGGTTGCTAGACACTCTTGCAGAACCAAACGGACTTCGCCGGAAGGCAGTCGAAGTTGTGCGTAGCGACCTTCTTTAGCAGCGATCATCGCGTAAGCACCGGCACTACGAACCAGTTGACCACCCTTACCAACCTTGAGCTCGACATTATGCACCCAGGTACCCAGTGGGATCGAACGGATCGACATAGCGTTGCCCGGAGTGATATCAGCAGTCTCGCTGGCGACGACGGTGTCACCGACGTTCAAACCTTTTGGCGCTAAAATGTAACGTTTTTCACCATCTACATAAAACAGCAGTGCAATCCGCGAGCTGCGATTCGGATCGTACTCGATCGCCGCAACCTTTGCTGGCACTTCTTTTTTATCGCGACGGAAATCGATGATCCGATATCGCTGTTTGTGGCCACCACCGGTGTGACGCTTGGTGATACGACCGGCGTTGTTACGGCCACCCGATTTCTTCAGCGGTGCCAGCAACGATTTTTCCGGCGCTGACTTAGTGACCTCCTCGAAGGTCGAAGAAGTCATATGACGCCGTCCGGCTGAAGTCGGATTGAATTTCTTGATACCCATGATAACTACTCCATACCTGCAAAGCGCACGGCCTTACACGCCGTAAAGATCGATATTATGACCTTCTTCGAGGGTCACGTAAGCTTTTTTCCAGTTGGTCACGTAAGCTTTTTTCCAGTTGTTGCGCTGGCCGAGATTGTAACCGACGCGCTTCACCTTACCGCGAAACACCATGGTGTTCACCGACTTGACCTTGACCTCAAAAGCCTTTTCTACAGCTTGCTTGATCTCGATCTTGTTGGCCGAGCGAGCAACCTCAAAAGCGACAACCTGAGCTTCATCTTTCAGCTGGTTGGCTTTCTCGGTAATCAACGGCTTACGGATAATTTCATGCAAAGGCTTCATTTTTCCAGTGCTCCTTCAATCTGGCTAACAGCTGCGTCAGTCAGCACCAGGTTGGGGTATTTGAGAATGTCATAAACATTCACACCCTCTGCCCGCAGCACTTTAACATTGCGCAGATTCCGTGCCGACAGTTCAACCTTGGCATCGGCCTGATCGATCACGACCAGGGCACCCTCAATTTCAAGGCGCTGCATCAGCTGATTAAAAGCCTTGGTGCTGATCGCCTCCATGCTGAGATCTTTAAGCACAGTCAGCTTTTCACCCTGAAACCGTGCCGAAAGAGCACTGCAGAGAGCCGACTTCTTCACCTTGCGATTCAGCTTGAAGCTGTAATCCCGCGGCTGCGGGCCGAAAGCAGCACCACCACCGACAAAGTGAGGAGCGCTGACGGTGCCCTGACGGGCATTACCGGTTCCCTTCTGACGGTAGGGTTTCTTGCCACCACCGGCAACTGCGCTGCGGCTCTTAACCGCTGCAGTCCCTTGGCGACGAGCAGCCCGCTGGTAGCGGACCATGTCGTGCAGCAGATAGCCCTTAACATCGGTGTTGAACACAGCTTCAGCCAGTTCACGCTCACCGACCTGCTTCTTGTCCTGATCAAAAATTGTGACAGTTGCCATTTATCTACTCCTGTGTCCGTAGCGCCTAGGCCTTGATACCCTTGCGGATCATGACCAGACCGTTTTTCGGTCCGGGCACAGCACCACGCACAAGTATGAGATTCTGTTCCGGGCGGACCTCAACAACAATCAGGTTCTGAGTCGTGACGCGCTCATTACCCATCTGGCCCGCCATCTTCTTGCCCTTGAAGACCTTGGAAGGCGAAGCGGACTGGCCAATAGCACCGGGACCACGCTTGAACATCGAACCGTGACTGGCACGACCACCGGCAAAGCCCCAACGCTTCATTACCCCCTGGAACCCTTTACCCTTGCTAGTTCCAGTGATATCGATGCGGTCGCCCGGCTTGAAGATATCACATGTCACTTCATCACCGACCGAGCAGTCTTCAATGGCTTTAAACTCGCGAATATGAGCAAAAGCACCCTTGGCGGCTTTTTTGAAATGACCCATCTCAGGCTTATTAACGCGCTGGGCCTTCTTTTGTCCAAAACCAAGCTGGACAGCTTCATAGCCTTCAGCCGATGCAGTTTTTTTCTGTAGAACGGTACAGGGACCTGCTTCCAGTACAGTAACTGGAATCCGCTGCCCATCGGCGGCGTAGACCTGTGTCATTCCGATTTTTTTTCCTAACAGTCCGTTGATCATTGCTGATGCCCTTAACTAGCTATTGTCGTGATCGCCTAGAGCTTGATCTCAACATCAACACCGGCCGACAGATCGAGCTTCATCAAAGCATCGACAGTCTGCTGGGTCGGTTCCATAATATCGAGGAGACGCTTGTGAGTCCGAATTTCAAACTGCTCGCGACTTTTCTTGTCAACATGAGGTCCACGCAATACGCAGTACTTATTGATCACGGTCGGCAGCGGAATCGGGCCGACCAAACGGGATCCAGTGCGCTTGGTGGTGTCAACGATTTCAGCGACGGCCTGATCGAGAAGAGTGTGATCGTAGGCCTTCAGGCGAATTCTAATCTTCTGGGTAGACATGGTGATAACCTCTATTACTCGACGACTTCGCTGACCACACCGGCGCCGACAGTACGGCCACCTTCGCGGATTGCAAAACGCAGTTCCTTATCCATGGCGATCGGGGTGATCAGGTCAACGGTCAGGTCAACGGTCATGGCGATGTTGTCGCCAGGCATAACCATCTCAACACCTTCTGGCAGGGTGACGATTCCGGTCACGTCGGTGGTCCGGAAGTAGAACTGAGGACGATAGCCTTTGAAGAATGGGGTATGACGACCGCCTTCTTCTTTGTTCAGGATGTAGGCCTCAGCTTTGAACTTGGTGTGCGGGGTGATGCTGCCTGGCTTAGCCAGAACCTGACCACGCTCGATCTCTTCACGCTTGATGCCGCGCAACAGGATACCGACGTTGTCACCAGCCTGACCCTGATCGAGCAGCTTGCGGAACATCTCGACGCCGGTCACGACAGTCTTGAAAGTTTCCTTCATGCCGACAATCTCGATCTCTTCCTGCACCTTGATGATGCCGGACTCGACCCGACCGGTAGCGACTGTACCGCGACCGGAAATTGAGAAGACGTCCTCGACGGGCATCAAAAACGGCTTGTCGATGGCGCGCTCTGGCTCGGGAATGTAGTTGTCAACAGCTTCCATCAGCTCGAGGACCTTGTTCTTGCCGATCTCGTCGTCACGACCTTCGAGGGCGGCCAGGGCCGAACCTGCGATGATCGGAATGTCGTCGCCGGGGAAGTCGTAGGAGGAGAGCAGCTCGCGGATCTCCATGTCGACCAACTCGAGCAGTTCTTCGTCGTCAACCATGTCGGCCTTGTTCAGGAACACGACCATGGCCGGAACACCAACCTGACGGGCAAGCAGGATGTGCTCACGGGTCTGTGGCATCGGACCGTCGGCAGCGGAACAGACCAGGATAGCACCGTCCATCTGCGCGGCACCGGTGATCATGTTCTTGACATAATCGGCGTGACCGGGGCAGTCGACGTGAGCGTAGTGACGATTGGCGGTCTCGTACTCAACGTGAGCGGTGGCGATAGTGATACCGCGCTCGCGCTCTTCGGGAGCATTGTCAATCTGATCGAAGGCTTTGACTTCACCACCGCCCATGGCCTCGGCCAGAACTTTGGTAATCGCTGCGGTCAGAGTGGTCTTGCCGTGGTCAACGTGACCGATGGTCCCGATATTGACGTGCGGCTTTGTCCTCTCAAATTTCTCTTTGGCCATAACAGTCTCCTCTCCTCGGCCTTCTAGCCGTTGACCTTGGCGATAATTTCTTCGCTAATAGCTTTTGGAACTTGCTCGTAATGATCGAAAACCATTGAGTAGGTTGCGCGGCCCTGGGTTGCGCTCCGAACATCGGTCGCATAGCCGAACATACTGGACAGAGGCACATGCGAGCTAACGATCTGTGCTCCGCCGCGAGCATCCATACCCATGATCCGGCCTCGGCGACTATTCAGATCACCAATGACATCACCCATGTACTCTTCCGGGACCACAACTTCGACGGCCATGATCGGTTCGAGCAGAGCTGGGGAAGCCTTCTTGGCGCCTTCTTTAAAACCCATGGAACCGGCTATCTTAAAGGCCATTTCGTTGGAGTCGACGTCATGATAAGAACCGTCATAGACAGTAACCTTAACATCGACGATCGGGAAGCCGGCCAGGACACCATTCTCAGAGGCCTCTTCAGCACCCTTACCAACAGCCCCGATGTATTCCCGAGGTATGACCCCGCCCTTGATCGCATCAACGAAGGTGAAACCCTCGCCAGGCTCGCCAGGCTCCAGACGCAACCAACAATCGCCGTACTGACCACGACCACCCGACTGACGGACAAACTTACCCTGCGCCTCAACCGTTTTGGTGATCGATTCGCGATAAGCAACCTGCGGCGCACCGACATTACATTCAACGCTGAACTCACGCTTCATGCGGTCAACGATTACGTCAAGGTGCAATTCGCCCATCCCTGAGAGAATAGTCTGTCCGGTTTCCTCGTCAGTGCGAACACGCAGCGACGGATCCTCGGAGAGCAGCTTGCCGAGAGCGACGCCCATCTTCTCCTGATCACTCTTGGTCTTCGGCTCAACCGACAAGTGAATAACCGGTTCCGGGAATTCCATCGACTCGAGCAATGCCGGACTATTCGGGTCACAGAGGGTATCACCAGTGGTGGTATGCTTCAAGCCAACGGCCGCAGCGATATCACCAGCGTAGACTTGCTTAATCTCTTCACGCTTATTGGCGTGCATCTTCAACAGACGACCGAAGCGCTCTTTCTTGCCCTTAGTCGAGTTGATGACGGTCGTCCCAGATTCAGCAACCCCGGAGTAAACCCGAAAGAAAGCCAGCTGACCAACAAACGGGTCAGTCATAATCTTAAACGCCAGCGAAGCGAAAGGCGCGGAATCATCAGCCGGACGCTCGAGCTCCTCACCGGTATCCGGATTCACACCCTTGATCGCAGGAACGTCAAGTGGAGAAGGCATGTAATCAACAACGGCATCAAGCAGAGTCTGAACGCCCTTGTTCTTGAAGGCACTTCCGCACAAAACCGGGCAGAAACTAATCTTCCGGGTCCCTTCGCGAATCGCGCCCTTAATCTCAGCCAAAGTCAACTCTTCGCCACCGAGATACTTCTCCATCATGACATCGTCATGCGACGAGATCTCTTCGAGCAGTGCTTCGCGAGCCATAGCAACATCATCTGCCATATCGGCAGGAATATCGACGACATCATACTTAGCGCCCATGGTCTCATCATCCCAGACGATCGCCTGCATGGTAACCAGGTCGACCAGACCGCGGAAATTCTCCTCAGCGCCAATCGGCAACTGGAGCGGCAACGGGTTAGCCCCGAGACGCTCGCGGATCATATCGACGCCATTCTGAAAGTTAGCACCGGTACGGTCCATCTTATTAATGAAAGCGATCCGCGGCACACCATACTTGTCAGCCTGACGCCAGACCGTTTCGGACTGCGGCTCGACGCCACCGACCGAACAAAAAACCGCAACAGAGCCATCAAGAACCTTCAGGGAACGCTCAACCTCGATAGTAAAATCAACGTGACCTGGGGTATCGATAATATTAACCCGATGATCTTGCCACATACAGGTGGTAGCAGCTGAGGTGATCGTAATACCACGCTCCTGCTCTTGTGCCATCCAGTCCATTGTGGCCGCGCCATCGTGAACTTCACCGATCTTATGCGAAACACCCGTGTAAAACAGAATACGCTCAGTGGTAGTTGTCTTACCGGCATCAATATGCGCCATAATGCCGATGTTCCGGGTTTTATCTAAGCTAACCTTGCGAGCCACAGTTTACTCCTGAACTTACAGCCGGGACTACCAGCGATAGTGAGCAAAGGCCTTATTCGCCTCAGCCATACGGTGGGTATCTTCACGCTTCTTAACGGCGGAACCGCGATTATTAGCCGCATCGAGAAACTCGCCGGCTAGCCGCTCACGCATGGTCTTCTCACTGCGCCCTTTGGCATAGCTCGCCAACCAGCGCATCGCCAGAGCAGTGCGCCGGGACGGGGCAACCTCGATAGGAACCTGATAAGTTGAACCGCCAACGCGGCGAGACTTAACCTCAAGCATCGGCCGGACATTGTCCATAGCCGACTTGAAAACATCCAACGGGTTATTGCCGGTACGCTCAGCGACCAGATCAAAGGCACCATAAACAATTTGCTCCGCGGTGCTCTTCTTCCCATCGTCCATGACGATATTTACAAACTTGGCAACCAGCTGATCACCGAACTTCGGATCAGGCAGGATAATGCGCTTAGGTACTTCTCTTCTTCTTGGCATAACGTCCTCGTCTTCAGACTAAATATTACTTCGGGCGCTTGGCGCCGTACTTGGAACGGCCCTGCTTACGATCTTTCACGCCAGCGAGGTCGAGAGTACCGCGAACAATGTGATAACGAACACCCGGCAAATCTTTCACCCGGCCGCCGCGGATTAGTACCACGGAGTGTTCCTGCAGGTTATGGCCCACACCCGGAATATAAGAGGTGACGACGATCCCATTAGTCAAACGCACACGAGCGACCTTACGCAACGCCGAGTTCGGCTTTTTGGGAGTCGTGGTATAAACACGAGTACAGACACCACGTCTCTGTGGGCAAGACTTCAGCGCGGGAGCAGTCGACTTAACGACCTTCTTTTTGCGCCCCTTGCGGATCAGCTGATTTATCGTTGGCATTTAAATCTCCCGAATCTCTATTCGATGTTTCGACTTGCCTAAGCCGGATCTTTCCCCGGGGAAAACTCGCAGAGACTATCAATCGCCCCAGGCTTTGTCAAGATCTTTTTTCTTGTTATAAAATTAGTATTTACACAGCAGGAAGGCCCCTATTTAGGGGCCTTCGCGCCGTCTCAATCGGTTGTCTCGGAAACCTCTGTTTCCGACTCATCTATCTCGAGCGGCTCTTCCAATTTCGCCTCAGGTTCCGGCGTCATCAGTTCCGCTGCACGATATTTAGCCACCCCGGTCCCAGCCGGAATCAGACGACCCATAATCACGTTCTCTTTCAGGCCGCGCAGGGAATCGACCTTGCCCTGAATAGCCGCCTGGGTGAGCACCTTGGTGGTCTCCTGGAAGGAGGCCGCCGAGATGAATGATTCAGTCGACAGTGACGCCTTGGTGATACCGAGCATGATCGGCTCACCGATGGCCGGCTGACCATCGCCACCAAACACCCGCTCGTTTTCCTCTTCAAAGACCCAACGGTCGACTTGATCATCAACCAGGAAGTTAGTATCGCCTACGTCCTTGATCTGAACCCGGCGCAGCATCTGACGCACAATGGTCTCTATATGCTTGTCATTGATCTTTACACCCTGGAGACGATAAACCTCCTGCACCTCATCAACCAGGTACTTGGAGAGCTCCTTGCTCCCCAGCACGCGCAAGATATCGTGCGGGTTACTCGAGCCATCAACCAACTCCTCACCGGCCCGCAGGTAATCCCCTTCATGGACAGAGATATGCTTCCCTTTCGGGATCAGGTATTCCATCGGTTCACCGATTTCCGGAGTGACAACGATCTTCCGTTTACCTTTGGAATCCTTACCGAAGGAGACCACCCCGTCGATCTCAGAGATAACCGCCACCTCTTTCGGCTTACGCGCCTCGAAGAGTTCGGCCACCCGTGGCAGACCACCGGTAATATCCTTGGTCTTGGTGGTTTCACGCGGGATCTTGGCGAGGATGGTACCGGCGTGGATCACGCTGCCTTCCTCGACGGAGATATTGGCGCCAACCGGCAGCATGTAACGAGCCGGGGCACCGTTCGGCAGCTTGGCGTTTTTGCCGTCCTCACCCTTCAAGGTCACCCGCGGCCGCTTGTCGGCCATCTTCGACTCAGTGACAACCTTACGTGAGAGGCCGGTGACTTCGTCAACCTGCTCCTCCATGGTGATGCCTTCGGCGATATCGCCATAGTGGACCTCACCACCAACTTCGGTGATGATCGGCACAGTGTAGGGATCCCACTCAGCCAGGACATCGCCACCCTTGACTTTACCACCCTCCTGACGGGTCAAGCGGGCACCGTAGACAACCGCGTACCGTTCTTTTTCTCGACCGGTATCGTCGACCACCGCCACTTCACCTTTACGGTTCATGACCACCGGATAGCCGTCCACATCATTAACCGTGGTCAGGTTGATGAATTTCAGCTGGCCGTCAAAACGTGCCTCCAAGGCAGTTTGCTCAGCGCGCCGTGATGCGGTACCACCGATATGGAAGGTCCGCATGGTGAGCTGGGTGCCCGGCTCACCGATCGACTGGGCAGCGATAACCCCGACCGCCTCGCCCAGGTTGACCTGGTGACCACGGGCCAGATCGCGACCGTAGCAGAGCGAGCAGATGCCTCGCCTACTTTTGCAGGTGAGCACCGAACGGATCCGAACCTTCTCGATCCCGGCCTCTTCAACCTTGATCACCAGATCCTCATCGATCAGTTGATTCTCCTCGACCAACAGTTCATCAGTAATCGGATCGACGATATCATCCAGCGCCACCCGCCCGAGAATCCGGTCACCAAGGCGCTCGATAACCTCACCACCCTCGGTAAGCGAAGAGACCTCGATCCCATCCAGGGTATCGCAATCCTGCTCGGTGATGATTGCATCCTGAGCGACATCGACCAGCCGGCGGGTCAGGTAACCTGAGTTCGCCGTCTTCAGTGCGGTATCAGCCAGACCCTTACGGGCACCGTGAGTTGAGATGAAGTACTGCAGAACCGTAAGACCTTCACGGAAGTTTGCAGTGATCGGAGTCTCGATGATCGAACCATCAGGTTTGGCCATCAGCCCCCGCATCCCGGCCAGCTGACGAATCTGCTGAGCGGAACCCCGGGCTCCTGAGTCGGCCATCATGTGGATCGCGTTGAAAGAGGAGACTTCGACCTCTTCGCCCTCGACCGACTTGATCTTGTCGACGGCAATATTGCCGAGCATGGTGCCGGCGATATCCTCGGTACACTTGGCCCAGATATCGATGACCTTATTGTAGCGCTCGCCATCGGTAATCAGACCTTCGGTGTACTGCTGCTGAATATCCTTGACCTCTTCGGCCGAAACCTTGATCCGCGCTTCCTTGGTTGCCGGGATTTCCATGTCATCGAGACAGATGGAAACTCCAGCCAGCGTCGAGTAACGGAAACCGGTTTCCTTGATCTTGTCGGCCAGGATAACCGTATCCTTGTTGCCGGCCAGGCGGAAACTGGTATCGATCAGATCGGCTACCTGCTTCTTGCCCATCACCTGATTGACATGTTTAAACGGAATCTTCATCGGCACAACTTCGCGCAGCAGCACCCGCCCGACTGTCGTCTCAACAAGTTGCCGTTCGGCGTCCAGGTCAGGGATCATGCGGACCTTGATCGCGGCCTGCAAGTCGGCCTCACCGGCATCGTAGGCCATGCGGACTTCTTCGGGCGACATGAAGGCCCGACCGGTGCCAGCGACGAAGGGCCGCTCGCGAGTCATATAATAGAGCCCGAGGACCATATCCTGTGAAGGCACGATGATCGGCTTACCGTTGGCCGGCGAGAGGATGTTGTTGGTCGACATCATCAAAACCCGCGCCTCGATCTGACTTTCGATCGACAGCGGCAGGTGAACGGCCATCTGGTCGCCGTCAAAGTCGGCGTTAAAGGCAGTACAGACCAGCGGGTGCAGCTGGATGGCCTTGCCCTCGATCAATACCGGCTCAAACGCCTGAATCCCCAAGCGGTGCAGGGTCGGAGCGCGGTTGAGCATCACCGGGTGCTCCTTGATCACCTCTTCCAGAACGTCCCAGACCTCCGGCTTCTCTTTTTCCACCATCTTCTTGGCGCTCTTGACGGTGGTCGAGAACCCCTTCTCTTCGAGCTTTTGATAAATAAACGGCTTGAACAGCTCAAGCGCCATTTTCTTCGGCAGCCCGCACTGATGGAGTTTCAGCTCGGGACCGACAACGATAACCGAACGACCGGAATAGTCGACCCGCTTACCGAGCAGGTTCTGGCGGAAACGGCCGCCCTTGCCTTTAAGCATATCGGAAAGCGACTTCAGTGGCCGCTTGCTCGGACCAGTGATGGCCCGACCGCGACGGCCGTTATCGAACAGCGCGTCAACCGACTCCTGCAGCATCCGCTTTTCGTTGCGGATGATGACTTCCGGAGCGCGCAGCTCCATCAATCGCTTGAGGCGGTTATTCCGGTTGATCACTCGGCGATAGAGGTCGTTCAGGTCGGAGGTGGCGAAACGGCCACCATCGAGCGGCACCAGGGGACGCAACTCCGGTGGCAACACCGGGATCGTCTCAAGGATCATCCACTCAGGACGATTACCGCTCTGGCGGAAGGAGTTGATCACCTTAAGGCGCTTGGAAACCTTCTTCCGCTTCGCCTCGCTGGTCGCTTCCTTCATATCGATCCGTAGCGAATCGCCCTCTTCCTCAAGCTCGATATCAGAGAGCAGTTCACGAACCGCTTCGGCCCCCATACCGGCGACAAACTGGCCGGCATACTCGTCCATCGCCTCGCTGTATTTATCTTCCGGCAGCAGCTGACCTTTTATCAGCGGGGTATCACCGGCATCCAGCACCACATAGGCCTCAAAGTAGAGAACCTTCTCCAGATCCTTGAGGGTCATGTCGACCAGCGCGCCGATCCGCGAGGGCAACGATTTAAGGAACCAGATGTGGGCCACCGGACAAGCCAGGTCGATATGACCAAGCCGCTCGCGACGGACCTTGCTGGGGATGACTTCGACGCCGCACTTCTCACAGACAATGCCGCGGTGCTTCATCCGCTTGTACTTGCCGCAGTTACATTCGTAGTCTTTGGTCGGGCCAAAGATTTTTGCGCAGAACAGACCATCCCGCTCCGGCTTAAAGGTCCGATAGTTGATGGTTTCCGGCTTCTTTACCTCGCCGAAAGACCGTTCGCGAATCTTTTCCGGCGATGCCAGCGACAGCTGGATGGCGTTGAAGCTCAACGGATCTTTCGGGCGCTCAAACAAACTGAAGATATCTTCCAAAACGCATCCTCCTTGTAGGATGAGTGTACAGCTTTTTCAACTCCCAGCCGATTGACTGGGCTGCGGGCAAAAGGACCGACTAAATCAGTCCTCTTCCTCTTCCAGCAGATCGACATCAAGACAGAGAGCCTGGAGTTCCTTGATCAGAACATTAAACGACTCTGGCAGCCCCGCCTCAAGGGTGTGCTTCCCTTTAACGATCGCCTCGTAAATCCGGGTCCGGCCTGCCACGTCATCAGATTTGACGGTGAGGAACTCCTGCAGTGCATGAGCGGCACCGTAAGCCTCCATTGCCCAGACCTCCATCTCCCCGAGACGCTGGCCTCCGAACTGCGCCTTACCACCGAGCGGCTGCTGGGTAACCAGGCTGTAGGGACCGATCGAACGGGCATGGATCTTGTCATCAACCAGGTGATGCAGCTTAAGCATGTACATAATACCGACGGTGACCTGCTCCTTAAAAGCATCTCCGGTCTTGCCGTCATACAGCGTCATCTGGCCAGTATTACTAAAGCCAGAACGGTCCATCTCGGCCTTCATCTGGGATTCAGCAACCCCTTCGAAGACCGGCGAGGCCATTGGCACCCCATACTCCAGACGACGGGCCAACACCTTCAGATCCTCTTCGTCAAGACCTTCGATGAACCCATTTAGCTCCTCATCCTGATAGGCGTCCTTGATCTGCTGCTTGAGAGCCTGTTCACTATACTGTTCTCTGAGCACCTTCTGAATCTGATTCCCCAGACCCCGGGCAGCCAGGCCCAGGTGAGTCTCAAGAATCTGCCCGACGTTCATCCGCGAAGGAACACCGAGCGGGTTGAGGACAATCTCAACCGGGGTGCCATCGGCCATGTAAGGCATATCTTCCTGCGGCAGAATCCGCGAGAGGACACCCTTGTTGCCGTGCCGACCGGCCATCTTGTCACCGACCTGCAACTTACGTTTGATGGCGATGTAGACCTTGACCATCTTAATGACGCCTGGAGGCAGATCATCACCGCGCTTACACTTCTCGATTTTATCCTCAAAGACTGACTGGATCAGTTGCTCTCGTTCAGCCAGCCGGTTCAGCAGGTTGCTGATCTTTTCCTCAACTTCGGTCTCCCCGGTCACCGAGATTTCGCGCAAACGCTGGAAAGGCACCTTATCGAAGACCTCTTCAGTGATCTTGCGCTTCTTCGGCAGCAGGCTATTGCCGTCCTCATCTTCAATGCCAACAGCAGAAGTCAGGCCAACCAGCAACGAACGAACCTTGTAGCGGGTCGAATTCCGCAGAATGCGGATTTCATCATCCTGGTCCTTGAGTAGTTTTTCGATCTCACGGGCTTCGATCTGCTCGGTACGCGAGTCCTTGTCGGAGCCCTTGCGGGAGAAAACCCGGGCACCAATAACGACACCTTCCTCGCCTGGCGGAACCCGTAACGAGGTGTCACGAACATCACCTGCTTTCTCACCAAAGATGGCCCGCAGCAGTTTCTCTTCCGGTGAAAGTTGGGTCTCACCTTTCGGGGTAATCTTGCCAACCAGGATATCGCTCGGCTTAACGTTGGCACCGATGCGGATAATCCCAGATTCATCAAGATTACGCAGAGCATCTTCGCCAAGATTGGGGATATCGTCGGTGATCTCTTCCTTGCCCAGCTTGGTGTCACGGGCGACACACTCGAATTCCTCGATGTGAATCGAAGTATAACGGTCGTCCTGGACCAGCTTTTCAGAGATCAGGATCGAATCCTCAAAGTTATAGCCATGCCAAGGCATGAAAGCGACCAGCACGTTCTGACCCAGGGCCAGCTCACCCCATTGAGTCGACGGCCCATCAGCAATTACATCGCCGCGTTTGACCCGGTCACCGACCTTGACGATCGGCTTCTGGTTGATACAGGTATTCTGGTTGGAACGGCTGAATTTCAGCAGGTTGTAAATATCAACCCCGGTACCGGTTTCATCCTCTTCCTTATCATCAATCTGGATGACGATTCGACCAGCGTCAACATTCTCCACCCGGCCATCATGGCGGGCAACAACTGAATTCCCGGAATCGTGGGCAACCACCCGCTCCATGCCGGTCCCGACCAGCGGCGCATCTGCCCGCAACAACGGAACCGCCTGACGCTGCATGTTCGAACCCATCAGCGCCCGGTTGGCATCATCGTTTTCCAAAAAGGGGATCAAAGCAGCGGCAACCGAAACAATCTGCTTCGGCGAAACGTCCATCAGGGTCAATTCGGACGGCGGCAGCAGCATGAACTCGCCGTTTTTCCGCACATTAACCAGTTCATTAACAAACACGCCATTCTCATCGATCGGCGCGTTGGCCTGGGCGATGGCGTGGCCTTCTTCCTGAAGTGCCGAAAAATAATTAATTTCGTTGGTCACCTGACCGTCGGCAACCAGACGATAGGGGGTTTCAACAAAACCGTACTCATTGATCCGCGCATAGGTCGACAGGGAAGCGATCAAGCCGATATTCGGACCCTCAGGGGTCTCGATCGGGCAGACCCGGCCGTAGTGAGTTGGATGAACGTCACGCACTTCAAAACCGGCCCGCTCTCGGGTCAGACCACCAGGCCCAAGAGCAGAAAGGCGCCGCTTGTGAGTCACTTCCGACAGCGGGTTAGTCTGATCCATGAACTGCGATAGCTGCGAGGAACCGAAAAACTCCTTGACCACCGCGGAGACCGGTTTGGAGTTGATCAGATCATGCGGCATCAAACTATCGACATCCTGCAGGCTCATCCGCTCCTTGATGGCCCGCTCCATACGGACCAAGCCGACGCGGTACTGGTTTTCGAGCAGCTCGCCGACAGCCCGCACCCGACGATTTCCAAGATGGTCGATATCGTCAATGGCGCCCTTGCCGTTGCGCAGGTCGATCAGATAGCGGACCACCTCAAGGATATCTTCCTTGGTTAAGGTCGACAGCTCAATCGGGCTATCCAGTCCCAACTTGTGATTCAGTTTGAGCCGACCGACAGCAGAAATATCGTAACGATCGGCATTAAAGAACAGACTCTCAAACAGAGTCGTAGCAGTTTTGATGGTCGGCGGATCACCAGGGCGCAGACGACGGAAAATTTCGATAATGCCGTCATCCGAAGTCTCAACCTTGTCAACCTTCAGAGTATCGCTGAGGTAGGAGCCGACATAGAGGTGATCGATAAACAGGATCGGGAACTCGTTAATCCCCTTTTCCCGTAGTTCTCCAAGCTTGGCTTCGGTCAGTTCGGTATTACATTCCAGAACCACCTCACCGGTTGCTTCATCAACAATATCGGTTGCCACCACCTTTTCAAACAGCTCTTCAGCAGTCAGTGGGATCGACTCAACATTATCCTCTTTCATTTTGCGGATTGCAGCCCGGGTGAATTTGCGGTTGGCCTTAACCAACACCTCACCAGTACTGGAGAGCACATCACAACTGGCGCGCTGACCGGCAAGCAGATCGTAATTAATCTGTTTGCGGTAAGTTTCACCGTCCCAGCTGATCTGTTCGAGATCGTAATAATTGTTAAGTAACTCCTCAGTAGTGTAACCGAGAGCTTTTAACAGTACCGTTGCCGGCAGCTTGCGACGCCGGTCGATACGCACCCACAAAAGATCTTTATGGTCAAAGTCGAAATCAAGCCAGGAACCGCGATAGGGAATCACCCGCGCATTATAGAGTATCTTGCCGCTGGAATGGGTCTTCCCTTTATCATGGGAAAAGAACACGCCGGGGGAGCGGTGCAACTGGCTGACAATAACCCGCTCGGTTCCATTGATAATAAAGGTTCCGTTTTCGGTCATCAGCGGAATTTCGCCGAAATAAACTTCCTGCTCTTTGATGTCACGGATCGACTGGGTGCCTGATTCTTTGTCCACATCCCAGGTGACCAGACGTACTTTGACTTTGATCGGAGCAGCGTAGGTCATGCCACGCTGGTGGCACTCCTCGACGTCATATTTAGGGGTCCCCAAACCGTAGGAGACATACTCCATGGAACAGGTATCGCTAAAATCGCGAATCGGAAAAACAGACCGAAAGACCGCCTCCAATCCGCTCGGTTTGCGCGCCGAGGGGGGCAGTTCAGCCTGTAAAAATCTTTTATAGGAAGTTTTCTGGATATCGATGAGGTTTGGAATATCGATAATATTCGAAACCTTTGCGAAGTGCTTCCTGAGGAGCGGATTATTCGCAAACGAATAGGCCATGGTTTCTCCTTTGGGTCAGGACATGGGTCAATTGCATAACCCTGGCACGGACACCACTTTGTGCGAACTAATTTCGAGGCCGTAAACACAGACCTTGCAGCGTCTTTGCCAACAACTGAAGACAACCTTCAGCTGCCTGGACCAACAGACAGGTCCGCCCCGACGCAAGCACCGGGGCTGATAACGAGAATAGCCAAGGCCGCTCAAGGCGACCTTGGCTAAAGACGAACTTTTGCGCGAACTGACTACTTCAGCTCCACGCCTGCGCCAGCTTCTTCAAGTTGCTTTTTAATATCTTCGGCCTCTGCTTTGGAAGCAGCTTCCTTAACGGTGTTCGGTGCGCCGTCGACCATCTCTTTGGCTTCTTTGAGGCCAAGACCGGTAATCGCACGGACAACCTTGATGACATTGATTTTCTTTTCGCCAGTGCTGGTCAGGACAACGTCAAACTCATCCTTCTCAGCAGCGGCCTCACCACCGGCAGCAGGAGCAGCAGCCACAGCAACCGGCGCAGCGGCAGAAACACCGAATTTCTCTTCGAGTTCCTTGACGAATTCAGACATCTCCAGAACGGTCATGTTCTCGATGAATTCAACAACTTGTTCTTTAGTGATAGCAGCCATTTTTTCCTCCAAATATGTATGTTTCGTAATTACTTTTAAGTTTTAAAATAATCAGGCAGCGTCTTTTTGCTGACCGATGGCGTTGAGCACCTGAACCAGCGAGCGCGGGATCGCCGCCATAGTGCCAACGAAGTTGGTCACCGGGGCGTTCATCGAACTTAGAGCCTTGGCGAGCAGTTCTTCACGACTCGGCAGAGCAGCCAGGGCGCCGATTTCAGCAACCGACATCAGCTTGCCGCTTAAGACCCCAGCCTTAAGTTCAAAGGCCTCAATCTCTTTAGCGAACTTGCTGAGAATCTTGGCCGGAGCTACCGGGTCAGCACCGGCGAGAGCAATTGCTGTCGGACCGGCACAGAATTCCTGCAGACCTTCTGCCAAAGTTCCCTGGGCAGCCAGTTTCAGCAGATTATTCTTGATAACCTTGTATTCAACACCTGCCTGAACCAACTCGCGACGCAGTTGAGTTGCCTGCTCGACATCAATACCACGGTAGTCAGCCAGAAAAACCGCCTGAGTGTTGCTCAGCTTCTCCGACATCTCTTGAACAATCTGCTCTTTTTCAGTTCTGTTCATGTCTTCTTCCTCCTTTCGTTAAGATCTTGGGAGCTTAAGTCCCGCCCAAGTCAAGGTGAAAGGAGACGAACAATTCGTCACACGACCTCTCAGCCTCGGCAGGTGGCAATCGCCATTAAATGACACACATACCTGCTGTCTTTGACCTTGAGCTTGTATCTAAAATCAAGCCCGCAAAAGATTACTTGATTAAAGTCTGTAGCTGGGCAATATCTAAATTGATCCCTGCGCCCATGGTGCTGGAAAGCGAGATCTTCTTCAAATAGGTCCCTTTGGCTGCCGACGGCTTGGCTTTGATCAGCACGTCCACCAGCGACAGGATATTCTCTCTAAGCTTGTCGGCATCGAAGGAAACCTTGCCAACCGGCGCATGGACGATACCGGCCTTCTCGACACGATATTCAACCTTACCCGACTTTGCTTCTTTGACCGCGCGCGCCACATCCATGGTCACAGTACCAACCTTGGGGTTCGGCATCAATCCGCGAGGTCCAAGCACCCGACCGATCTTCCCGACCACGCCCATCATGTCTGGCGAAGCGATAGCGGTATCGAAATCGAACCAGCCACCCTGAATCTTTTCCGCCAGGTCGTCGGCACCAACGAAGTCAGCCCCTGCAGCTTCAGCTTCCTGAGCTTTTTCACCCTTGGCAAAGACCAGGACGCGAACATCCTTACCCAGGCCATTCGGCAGTACCAGAGCGCCACGCACCATCTGGTCGGCTTTTCGCGGGTCGACGCCGAGGCGGATACAAAGATCGACGGTTTCGTCAAACTTTGCAAAGGCGCCCTTCTTGAGCAACTCAAGAGCCTCATCGAGCCCATACACCTGGGAACGATCGATCAGCTCTTTTGAATTTTTAATGTTTTTACCTGTTGCCATGATCCATCTCCACACTTGCGCCGTCTCAGGCGATTTCAATTCCCATACTGCGCGCAGTACCCTTGATAGTCTGAACCGCTGCTTCTTCAGAAAAAGCGTTCAGATCAGGCATCTTGAGGCGGGCAATTTCCAGCACCTGATCCTCGGTCACCTTACCAACCTTGTCCTTATTCGGCACCCCGGAACCCTTCTTCAACTTAGCAGCACGCAGCAGCAGAACGGCTGCAGGCGGGGTCTTGGTGATAAAGGTGAAGGACCGGTCGGCATAGACGGTGATCACGACAGGGATGATCAGGCCGGCTTGCTCCTGGGTCTTGGCATTGAAGGCCTTGCAGAATTCCATGATATTGACACCGTGCTGACCGAGCGCGGGGCCAACCGGAGGCGAAGGATTTGCCTGCCCGGCGGGAATCTGCAGCTTGATTTGTCCAACAATTTTCTTGGCCATTACTGACTCCTTAAATGAACCGCTTGTTCATTCCAGCTTAGCTGGTCTTTTCTACCTGGATAAATTCGAGTTCAACCGGGGTTACCCGACCGAAGATACTGACCATAACCTTAAGCGTGCCGCGATCGGGACGCACATCCTCCACCACCCCGGTAAAGTTGAGAAAAGGACCATCGACTACGCGGACCGTCTCACCAACTTCGAACTCTACCTTCGGCTTCGGTTTTTCGACACCCTCTTCCATGCGGTTGGTGATCTTCGCCACCTCTTCATCAGGAATCGCCGGGGGACTCTGCCCGCCGCCGACAAAGCCGGTTACCTTGGCGGTCCCGGTTACCACATGCCAGGTTTCGTCATTCAACTCCATCCGCACCAGAATATAGCCGGGGAAAAACTTTCGGGTCGAGGTCTTACGCTCACCCTTGCGCATCTCTACCACGGTTTCCGACGGGATCAAAACTTCTTCAAAAAACTCCTCCACACCGGTCGAGCGGATCCGCTCTTCCAGGCTGAGTTTGACTTTGTTCTCATACCCCGAATAGGTATGCACGCCGTACCATTTCATCGACATGGTGATTCCTTTTCTTTCCTCAACCGAGGATCAGCTGGATCAGGCGCGAAAGAATTATGTCGACACCACCGAGAAAGACGGCAGAAAGCAACACCAGCACGATGACGACCATGGTCGAGGCATAGGTGTCCTTCTTGGTTGGCCAGGTCACCTTTTTCAATTCTGCTTTGACGTTGGCGAGAAACTCGTTTGTTTTTCCGATCATCGTTCCGTCAGCCTCACTGCGAGGTGTATTTCGCTTAAATTTGGCAGGCCAGGAGGGATTCGAACCCCCAACACCCGGATTTGGAGTCCGGTGCTCTAGCCATTAGAGCTACTGGCCTGCAGACAAACCTGTTTCTTAACTAACAACCTACCTGCCTGCCTACTTGGTCTCCTTATGGGGAGTGTGCTTGCGGCAGAAACGGCAGTACTTGTTAAACTCCAGTTTGTCTGGAGTGTTTCGCTTATTTTTAGTGGTGGTATAGTTCCGCTGCTTGCATTCGGTGCAAGCCAGGGTGACGATATCACGCATAATCTTTACCTCTAGATTCCCTCCCGGGCAAAGCCGGGAGGGAGTGTCTTACTAAGAGTATTACCTGGATTACTCGACAACTTCGCTGACCACACCGGCGCCGACAGTACGGCCACCTTCGCGGATTGCAAAACGCAGTTCCTTATCCATGGCGATCGGGGTGATCAGGTCAACGGTC
>CAMYNC010000003.1 GCA_947259685.1 uncultured Desulfuromonadales bacterium
GCCCGCACCACCAGGTGGCAACCGATGGCAGGCGTAATTCTTCACCCAGCAGGCGTCTTGACAGCGCCGGTAAAAACGCCAACAGTGCCGGGTTCTCGAGGACGCTGCTGCCGATGCTGTTGGCGGTGGCGACGTTGCCGCAACGCACCACTTCAAGCAAACCGGGGACCCCGAACAGGGAGTTGCCGCGTAGCTCCAGCGGATCGCAGAGATCATCATTCAGCCGGCGCAGGATGACATCCACCTGGCTCAGTCCGCCGACCGTTTTGAGCCAGACGAAGCCATCGCGGACGATAAGGTCCCCCCCTTGCACCAGTGGATAGCCAAGGTACCCGGCCAGGTAAGCGTGTTCGAAGTAGGTATCGTGCTCCGGGCCTGGGGTTAGCACGACGATATTCGGTTCGGCCCGATTGTGCTGCGCCAGCTGCGTTAAACTGTTGCGCATAGCACGAAAATACATCGCCAGCCGGTGGACCTGGAAATCTTCGAACAGGCGCGGAAAACTTTGCGCCATGACGATGCGGTTTTCCAGCGCGTAACCGGAGCCGTACGGCAGCTGGGTGCGATCCTCGATGACCCAGAAGCGGCCATCCTTGCCCCTGACCAGGTTGGCCGAATAGAGATTCAGGTGCCGCTGTGTCTCCGGCAGCAGACCGACACAGGGCCAGAGGAATCCCTGGTGGGCAAAGATCAGCTCGGCTGGCAGCAACCCTTCCTCGATCAGTTTGCGCGGCCCGTAAATATCGGCCAGGATCAGGTTCAGCAGTTCGGCGCGCTGCACCAGCCCGGCTTCGACCTGCTCCCACTCTTGGCTGCTGATGACCAGCGGGATCGGGTCGAACTGCCAGGAACGAGGCATGTCGATCGGGTCGAAGACGTTATGGGTGGCACCGTTTTCGCGCAGCAGCCGTTGCGCTTCTTTGCGCCGCCGCTCCAGCCGCTTGGGTCCGAGTTTCTCGATGACCTGCATCAGCTGCTGCTCGTGGGGAGGAAATCTCTCCACGGCAGGGCGCAGATCGGTGAGGCGCCCCAGTTCGGTGACGAATGACTGGGCGCCTGAATTGTTTTGAATCTGGTTGTCTGTTTCCACGTTCTTTGTCTCACTCCGCCCGGGTCGGGTCTGAATTTGCGGGCGCTATCTCTGGTTATCCGCGTTGATAACGTAAATCGAAGGTGTAGGGGAATTCGTCATTGATTTCCTCCTGCGGCGGTTCCATCGGCCCCGGGGGGGAGCCGTTCGGGAAGAACTTGCCGAGGCTGCCGAGCTCGGGCGGTGCCATAATCGGTCCCTGGCTGTGGTCGGTGTTGCGGAACAGGGTGCCCCGACGCGACTCGGCGGTGATGGCGTTGACCGGAAAGACATCGTAACTGCGCCCGCCCGGATGGGAGACGTGATAGCTGCAGCCGCCGATGGAGCGGCCGTTCCAGCTGTCGACAAGGTCGAAGATCAGCGGTGCATGTGGCTTGATGGTCGGGTGCAGCGCCGAGGGAGGTTGCCAGGCCCGGTAGCGGACGCCGACCACGTACTCGTCCTTGCGGCCGGTCTTACGTAGCGGCAGGCGGCGGCCGTTGCAGGTCAGAATATGGCGCCCCTCGGTCAAGCCGGTGGCGCGCAGCTGCAGCCGTTCCACCGAGGAGTCGACGAAGCGCGCCGTCCCCTGGCTGCCGACCTCTTCGCCGAGAACATGCCAGGGTTCGATGGCGAAGCGCAGCTCCAGTTCAATATCATCGATCTGCACCGTTCCGTAGCGGGGGAAGCGGAACTCGAAGAAGGGGTCGAACCAGTCGAGGTCAAAGGGGTAGCCAGCGGCTTGCAGGTCGGCGATCACCTCTTTGATATCCTGGCGCACATAGTAGGGGAGCAGGAAGCGATCGTGCAGCTCGGTGCCCCAGCGGATCAGCTCCTGCTGGTACGGCTGTTTCCAAAACTTGGCAATCAGGGTGCGCAGCAGCAGGTTCTGCACCAGGCTCATCTGTGCGTGCGGCGGCATTTCGAAGGCGCGCAGTTCCAGCAGGCCGAGGCGGCCGGTCGAGCTGTCGGGCGAATAGAGCTTGTCGATGCAGAACTCGGCGCGATGGGTATTGCCGGTGACATCGATCAGCAGGTTACGCAGCAGCCGATCAACCAGCCAGGGTGCCGAAACCTCCCCGTCCGGCATCTGCTGGAAGGCGATCTCCAGCTCGTAGAGGGAATCGTTGCGCGCCTCGTCGATGCGCGGCGCCTGACTGGTCGGGCCGACGAACATCCCGGAAAACAAGTAGGAGAGCCCCGGGTGGTGCTGCCAGTAGGTGACCAAACTGCGCAGCAGGTCGGGACGGCGCAGCAGCGGGCTGTCGGCTGGGGTTGCCCCGCCGATGGTGATATGGTTGCCGCCGCCGGTGCCGGTGTGACGGCCGTCGAGCATGAACTTCTCGGTGCCGAGTCGGCACTGCCGCGCTTCGGCGTAGAGGCGAATGGTGTTCTCGACCAGCTCCGGCCAGCTGCCCGCCGGCTGGATATTCACTTCGATGACGCCCGGATCGGGGGTAACCGCCAGTTTCTCGATGCGGTAATCGCGCGGCGGCTCGTAGCCCTCGATCACCACCGGCAGCTGCAGTTCGGCGGCGGTCGCTTCGATGGCGGCGATCAGGTCGAGGTACTGCTCCAGCACGCCGAGCGGCGGCATGAACAGGTGCAGCCGGCCTTGGCGCGCCTCGATGCAGAGGGCGGTGTGGCTGACCTCGCTGGCCTCCGTCTCTTCAGGCTGCTCCGCTGACTCTTCGGCGTGACTGCGCTGCGTGCTGAAATCTTCGGTCAGCGGCGGCAGCGCAGCGAACTGGCTCTGCTCGTAGTAGGGTTCGCGCTTCTCCGGGGCCACCCAGGGGAGCGAGTCGAGGGGCATGCGCATCCCCATCGGCGAGTCGCCGGGGATCAGGAACATCTGCCCGCGGCGGAAATCCCAGTAGCTGCTCCGCCAGCGGTTCTGCTTTGCCTGCCACTTGAGCGGCAGAGCGTAGCCGGCGGGATTATTCAGCCCCTTGGTTAAAACATCGGCCAGGGCGCGGCGCTCGGCGGGATCTTTGAGATCGGCCTGCAGCGGGTCGAGGTTGCTCGGCACGCTCCCCTCTTTCCAGACCCAGTAGAGGACGTCTTCGTAGCCGGGGACCAGGTCGCTGCTTTGCAGCCCGAGCTGGCCGGCCAGCTGCTGGGCGAACTGGCGTGCGTGGCTGTGGTCGTACTGGTAGTCGCGATGGATGTCGGCGAGCAGCTGCGGTTCGCGCCAGAGCGGGGTGCCGTCCTTGCGCCAGAAGCAGCCGTAGGCCCAGCGGGGTAGGGCTTCGCCCGGATACCACTTGCCCTGGCCGAAGTGCAGCAGGCCGCCGGCACCGAAGGCGTCGCGCAGGCGCAGGATCAGCTGGTTGGCCAGCTCCCGCTTGTGCGGCCCGTCGGCGGCGGTGTTCCACTCCTCTCCTTCCATATCGTCGATGGAGACGAAGGTCGGCTCGCCACCCATGGTCAGGCGGATGTCGCCGGCGACGATCTCCTCGTCAACCAGTTGGCCGAGGGCGTTGACCTGCTGCCACTGCTGATCGCTGTAGGGTTTGGTCACCCGCGGGTCTTCATGGATCCGCTGGACGCTGTTGCTGTGGGCGAATTCGACCTCGCAGGGTTCGGTCGCGCCGGTCACCGGCGCGGCGCTGGCCGGCTGCGGGGTGCAGGCCAGCGGAATGTGTCCCTCGCCGGCGAGCAGGCCGGAGGTCGGATCGAGGCCGATCCAACCGGCACCGGGGATGTAAACTTCCGTCCAGGCGTGTAGGTCGGTGAAGTCGTTCTCCGGCCCGGAGGGTCCGTCGAGGGATTTTTCGTCGGCCGCCAACTGGATCAGGTAGCCGCTGACGAAGCGCGCCGCCAATCCCAGATGACGGAAGATCTGCACCAGCAGCCAGGCGGAGTCGCGGCAGGAACCGATCTGCCGCTCCAGGGTAGTGTCGCTGTCCTGAATTCCCGGCTCCATGCGGACCGAGTAGTTGACTGCCTGCTGGACCTGGCGATTGACATTGACCAGAAAATCGACGGTTTGAACTTCGCTGCGGTCGATCCGGTCCAGAAACTTCTGCAGCAGCGGCCCCTCGTCAACGATTTCGAAGTAGGGGAGCAGCTCGGTGCGCTCCAGCTTGGCATAGTCGAAGGGGTAGTTCTCGGCGTACTCCTCGATGAAAAAATCGAAGGGGTTGAAGACGGTCATGTCGGCGATGATCTCGACATCGATCCGCAGTTCTCGGGTTTTTTCCGGGAACACCAGCCGCGCCAGGTAGTTGCCGAAGGCGTCCTGCTGCCAGTTGAGGAAATGCTCCTCCGGAAAAATCTTCAGCGAGTAGGCGTGGATCGGGGTGCGGCTGTGCAGGGCCGGGCGCAGGCGGATGACATGCGGATGGACGGTGATCGGCTTATCGAATTTATAGTGGGTGTTGTGATTGCAGGCAACGCGGATAGGCATGGGGAATCCTTATCGGAAGTGTGACGACAGGGGCGGCAGTGCGGCTCGTCATTGGGGCGGCCTGTCTCGACCTTTAATTGTAGTCGATCGGCCGCTGAAGCGATAGCTTAATGAGGGAGATTGTACGCTTTGCGGGGCTTGCTTGTCCTGGCCGAGCCCCGCAAAGAACGCTGTCTGTCGAAAAAAGCGGTTCAGTACTTTTTGATGTAGTTTTTCAACTCCCAGTCGGTGACGGCGGTCCGGTAGCTGTGCCACTCCCTGGTTTTGCCTTCGAGATATTTTTCGAGGATATGCTCACCCAGGGTTTCCCGGGCGATCGGACTCTCTTTGAGGGTGACAATCGCCTCTTCCAGGCTGCCGGGCAGACTGTCGATGCCAGCGGCGTCCTTTTCGGCCAGGGTCATCTTGAAGATGTCGACGTTGGTTGCCGCAGGGGTGGGCAGTTGGTTTTTGACCCCGTCGAGCCCCGCGTTGAGCATCATCGCCAGCGCCAGGTAGGGGTTGCAGGTCGGATCGGGGCAGCGCACTTCGGCGCGGGTACCGAGCCCACGCGAGGCGGGGATACGCACCAGGGCCGAGCGGTTGGAGGCCGACCAGGCGACGTAGACCGGCGCTTCGTAACCGGGCACCAGCCGCTTGTAGGAGTTGACCAGCGGGTTGGTCACCGCAGTAAAGCCGCGCGCGTTTTTGAGGATGCCGGCGATGTACTGATGGGCGACTTCGCTGAGCTTGAGCGGCCCCGCTTCGTCAAAGAAGGCGTTGTTGCCGTCCAGAGTGAAGAGCGACTGGTTGGTGTGCATCCCGGAGCCGTTGATGCCGAACACCGGTTTCGGCATGAAGGACGCGTGGAGGCCATGCTTGGAGGCGATAGAGCGGACCACCCACTTGAAGGTGACGGTGTTGTCGGCGGCGGTCAGGGCGTCGGCGTACTTGAAGTTGATCTCGTGCTGCCCCTCGGCCACTTCGTGGTGGGAGGCCTCGATCTCGAAGCCCATCGCTTCGAGGGTTTCGATCACCTCGCGGCGGCAGTTGATGCCGGTATCCTCCGGGTCGACCTCGAAGTAGCCGGCGACGTCGTTGGTCTCGGTCTTCAGGTTGCCCCGCTCATCCTCCTGAAAGAGGAAAAACTCACACTCGGTGCCGACGTTCATGGTGTAACCGAGCTCTTTCGCCTCGGCGAGGACCCGCTTCAGGTTGACGCGCGGGCAGCCGGCAAAGGGGGTGCCGTCCGATTTGTGCACGTCGCAGATGATGCGTGCGGCGTTGACCCCGTTTTTGCCCCGCCAGGGGAGCACCTTGAAGCTGTCGTAGTCCGGCTTCAGGTACATGTCTGACTCATTGATGCGGACGAAACCGTCGATCGAGGAGCCGTCGAACATCATCTGTCCATTGAGGGCCTTTTCGATCTGGCTGCGGGGGATGGCGATATTCTTCATAAAGCCGAAGATGTCGACAAACTGCAGACGGAAAAAGTTGACGTTCTGCTGTTCTACAATTTCGAGGATCTCTTCCCGTGTCATAGCGGCTCCTTTGTCAGCACAGGTCACCGGCTGTCCTGTGACAGCTGCCGGTGACTCAGAAAATCGACGATTGAGTCTTGGTCGTCAGGAGTTCGAGAACTTTCATCCCCCGGTACGAGTTGCCCTTGGCGTTCAGTTTCGGGCTCCAGACGGCAATGCTGTACTGCTCTGGATGAACGGCTATTATGCCGCCGCCGACACCACTTTTTCCCGGCAGCCCGACTTTGAAGGCAAATTCGCCCGCTTCATCGTAAAAACCGCACAACAGCATGATGGCGTTGATCCGTTTCGCCTTGCTGCTACTGAGGTTCTGTTCGCCGCTCAGCGGGTTGCGGCCGTTCGCGGCCAGGAAGAGAAAGGTCTGCGCCAACTCCTGGCAGGACATCTCGATAGAGCAGAGGTGGCAGTAGAGATCGAGCACCACCTCAATTTCATTGTGAATGTTCCCATAAGCTTTCATCAGATTGAGCATCGCCGCGTTGTTAAAACCGGTCAGCTTTTCCGATTGTGCCACCCGCGGACAGATGTCGATCGTCTGCTTCCCGGCCAGTCTTCTGATAAATTCGAGCAATTCCTGCTGCGGGTTTTTCAGCCGGCTCACCAGGATGTCGCAGATGACCAGGGCGCCTGCGTTGATCAGCGGGTTGCGCGGGATGCCATTTTCATATTCCAGTTGTACCAAAGAATTGAAAGCCGTTCCGGAGGGCTCTACGCCCACTCTGCTCCACAATTTATCTTCTTCAAGGGTAAAGGCTAAGCTTAGAGATAAGACTTTCGCAATGCTTTGGATGGAGAATCTGTGATTTGAATCGCCGAGGGCGAAATTTTCATCGGTGATCGTCGTCAGGTGAAGACCGAATTTTTTCGGATCGACATTTTTTAATTCAGGGATGTATTCGGCAACCCGGCCACGATCCTCGATGCTTTTCAACTCAATGGCGATTTCAGAAAAAATCTTCTCGTAATCCATCCCAGTTATCTCCGGGTCTCTGAAACATGATAATCGCAATAGGTTGTCGATGCTGTCAGTCGGCAGCTCATAGTTTGCTGCACTCTAAATAAACTGCTGCTAACGATGATGAACCAAATGATTTTCAATGGCAGTGACAAGCTAGGCTAAATATTCTGTAATTGCTCTACCCGTACAACCATTTGCGCTAGAATGTCTCCTGCTCCAAATTGATGGTATATTGCTACGTCGGCAGCATCCCTTCCGTATGCAATGACGACCCGGCCGCCACGGATTTCGCTTTGGGTGGGGTCGAAAGTATACCAACGACCGCCGACATAAGCTTCAAACCATGCGTGTAAATCCATCGGTTCCAGGTTATGGAGGTATCCGACAACCAAGCGGGCGGGGATACTGATACTGCGGCAGAGTGCTACGGCAAGGTGGGCCAGGTCGCGGCAGACCCCTTCACCGCGCAGGTTGATTTGGACAGCTGAGATAGGCAGGTTACTCGATCCGGGGGTGTATTGAATGCAACCTCGTACCCAGCGATCAATGTTTGTGACCTGATCATAGCCGGGCTGTGCCCCCGCGACGATATCACGGGCCAGATCGCCAAATCTGTCCGATTCGCAATAACGGCTGGGAAGTAGAAAAGCAAGGACCGATTCCGGGAGATTCTGAATCTCAATAAAGTTTGCACCCGGAGCCGTATCCATCATATCCGCGACGACGGCCTCCGCCGTGGTTTGGATGGAGAATTTGCCGAGCGGTGCCACCAGGCGCTGGCAGAGGTTGCCGTAGCTGTCGGTGTATTCGATGGCTGGAACGTAGGGTGATAGGGTGTAGGATTCTCGTACCAGCCATTGGTGTGTACCGCTGCGAGGGCGCAACATCAACACCAGGGGAATACGGGTCTCTATCAGGAAGTCCAGCTCAGATTTCACTTTGAGTCGCATCATAGGGAAATGCTGACACCAGTTCTCACGAATTACAACTCAATATAGAAAAATAAAGACGATTTGAGGGAAAGAGTCGATTGTCACGAAGGTTTTTTGGGGGTGGATCTGGCCGAGCCGCGAGCGGAACAGATCGGCCTGGTCATGTTGAGGGGGTCTTGGTTTCATGCGCTAGGTCAGCATGTTTTTTAGGGCTGAACTCACTCATTGCTGGTGATTCTAACAATCTCAAACGGAAATATAGATCAATTATTCCAGATTGATATGCTTTTTCAGGGATGCCTGACAAAGATGAATATAGCTCTTGTTCGGGGGGCTAGCAAGCGCCCCGAGGGCGCATGGACTGATTTTCACGGGGTGAGAGTGGGCAATTCAGTAAACCAAACTTGGCCGCCACCGCCACCCTCGTCTCCGTGGCCACCACCATCTTCTCGCGCCATGCCGTTGTAGCCGAAGGATAGGGCTGTGGCACCAGGCGGTATTTGCAGGGTTTGATTGAAGTGGATCAGATCGTCCGCGTAAACATTGATCGCACTCGATACTCTCGCGGTCTGCAGGACTTTAGCCATATCGTCGAGGAAAAACAGGTAAAGATCCAGAGTTTGAATTTGATAAGCATTTAACTGGTAATAGTTGCTGAAGGTGATGGACCCGGAGACCGTCAGCGTCGCAGGCATTTTTTCTACCTGATAGGCTAGAAGCAGATCAAAGGTTTTCCAGTCCCCGGGCTGAACACCGCTGTCTGTCAGGGCGAAATTACTGGAATTTTGGGAGGTATAACCGCGATAAAATGATTCGGTGCTTTTGCAACCGAAAAGCAGCACTAGTGCCAGGGGGATAATACCGAATGAGGCGATGGTTTTTTTCAGGCCGGTCATTTTTGCACCTCTCGTCAAATCAAATTGTTTATAGCCTCGTCCGGAAGTAACCTCTTTGGCGGTACTCTTCAATTATAGCTTGGATCTCGGGAAAAGGGCTAATGTCGAGGTGGAAAGGGCGCAGACCGGCCCTTAAAGACTGAAAAGAGTTCAGGCCCGCGCCGGGGAGCGCAGGCCTTTTCGGTTCCTAGGGGTTGAGGTAACTCAGCTGTCACTGGTGCTCAGGACAATCTTACCGAAATGCTGGTCCGCTTCCATCATTTTGTGGGCTGCCACCACTTCGCCAAGGGGAAAGACCTTTTCGATAATCGGAACGATGCTCCGGTCGGCGAATTTCGGCAGCGCCCGGCGGGTGAATTCGGCAATGATCTCGCCCTTTTCCGCGACTGGCCGGCTGCGCAACACGGAGCCGATAATCTGCTGGCGTTTGACCATCATCAGGGCCAGGTTCAGTTCCGCCTTGATGCCGCTGATGATGCCGATGATTACCAGCTTGCCGGTATAGCCGAGGCTGGCCATGTTCGGCTTGAGGTATTTGGCGCCGACATGATCGAGGATCAGGTTGACACCTTTTTTTCCCGTGAACTCTTTGACCTCATCGCTGAAGTCCGGCGTGGTGGTGAAGTCGATCACCAGGTCGGCCCCCAATTCTTTGACTCGCTCGATCTTGCTTGGGTGGGCGGTGACGATCAGTTTGGCATTGGGGGTCAGCGCCTTGGCCAGTTGGATCGCTGCGGTATTAACCCCACCGCCGCCGCCGTGGAGGATCGCTGTCTGGCCGTCCTGCAGCTCACCAATCATGAAAACATTGAGGAAGGCGGTGATGTAGCTTTCGTTAACGCAGGCCGCTTCCTCGAAGCTCATCGAGTCGGGAATCGGCATCAGGTGGTTATGATATGCCACCGCAAATTCGGCGTAGCCGCCGCCGCCGACCAGGGCCATCACCCGATCGCCAACTTTCCAGCCGTTGACTTCGCTGCCGAGCTCGGCGATGGTGCCGGCGACTTCCAGGCCGAGGACTTCCGAGTCACCCGGAGGTGGCGGGTACTTCCCTTCACGCTGCACCAGGTCGGGGCGGTTAATGCTGCTGGCCACCACTTTGATCAGCACTTCATTGGCTTTCGGGCTGGGTTTGTCAACCTCGCCGAGTTTCATCACTTCGGCGGCCCCGAATTCATCGATTAGAACTGCTTTCATGTGCTCTCTCCTTGTGGATTAAATAATCGATTGGAAATAACTTTTCAGGTTGTTACAATGCAACGCTTAAAGAAAAATCAACTGTCGCGATCAAGCGGCGATTATAGAGGAATCCGGTTTGGATTTGAACTTTTATTCCTGGGGAGGGGGTTGGTGAAAAAAGTCTGGCGTTGCACGGTGTGCGGTTATCTTCACGAGGGAGAGTCTCCGCCAGAAGTCTGCCCGGTCTGTCATGCCGATGCCAGTAAATTCGAGCTGGTCGCTGACCAGGCGACCGAACAATCGGCCGTGGCACCAAAGGGCGGATTGTTGCGCGAGATGCTAGACCATTTTGTACCACACGCGGTCTTTGCCCATTTCCCCAACGCACTGATTCCGACAACGGCCTTGTTCCTGCTGCTGTTCCTGTTGTTTGGCGGTGAGTCTTACGAGACTTCGGCATTCTATCTGCTGGTTGTCACGCTATTGGCTGTCCCGCCGACTTTCGCCACCGGCCTCTATGACTGGAAAAAACAGTTTGCCGGAGAGGTGGCACCGATTTTCGTGAAGAAGATTATCCTCGCTTCAGGGTTGTTGCTGCTCGCTACCACCGTGGTCCTCTGGCGCTGGCTTGAGCCTCGGGTCCTCGCCGATGGCGGCTGGACTGGCGGGTTGTTTTTATTGTTGATTGCAGCGATGCTCGGTTGTGTCACCCTGCTCGGGCATTATGGAGGGGTTCTGGTTTTTGCCCGCAAAGGGCAGCGCGCCGCGGAAAGAAGAGAAGGACAGGTTAAGGACTTATGCTGAAACAGGATATCAAAGAAAAAGGCGCAATTGTCCAGCGTGATCGCCAGACCTATGCGCTTACTCCCCATACCCCGGCCGGCTTGGTGACCGCAGAGCAGTTACGCACGATTGCGACCGTCGCCGAGCAATACCAAGTCCAGCAAATCAAGCTCACCAGCGCCCAGCGGATCACCCTGATCGGGATCGCCGAGGAGCAGATCGACAGTGCCTGGCATGATCTCGGTCAGCAGATCGGTCGGGCCACCGGGCTCTGTGTCCGCAGTGTCAAAATCTGTCCAGGAACCGATTGCTGCAAGCGTGGATTACAGGATTCCGTCAAAGTTGGTCTGGTGCTCGACCAGCAGTTTCATGGTCGGCAACTGCCCTGGAAAATGAAACTCGGGGTCTCCGGCTGCCCTAACGATTGCGCTGAAACCTGTTTGAAGGATATTGGCCTGATCGGAACGCCGCGTGGTTGGCATTTGCAGCTAGGCGGCAATGGCGGCAGTCAACCAAGGCTCAGCCAGCGGCTGTTGGAGCATATTCCTGACGACCAGCAAGCGCTTGCAGCGGTTGGGCGGCTGCTCGACTGGTTTGCTGTCCAGGAACGAAAATGTCGGCTGGGGCGCCTGGTCGAAGAGTTTGGCCTCGATTTTTTTCGCCGAGTCGCTCTGGGAGAGGTCATGTCGGACAACTGAGTGGTTTTGAATTAAATTAAGTATAATATATCTTTAATTTGGGTATAATAACAGACTTTGTGACTTTTCCAGGTCGGTTGTCTCTGGTCTGCCTCGCCAGGCAAATTCAGCTTTGTCGCTTTTTGACACAGCATTCTTTTATTAATTTCGTATACAGGTTTGATTTTTGATTGCGAATATTGACCTCCAAAAACTGCTCAATATTTTGCTGCTGATTCTGGCGGTCTGTGGCGGACTGGTGGCCGGAATGCTGACTGGACGGATTATCGATCTGTCGCTGGGCGGTGATCTGGTCCTGCTGCCGGAGTTGCCGTCGCGGCAAGCGAGCGTACGCCAGTTGGATGAAGATGATTTTCAAGTCATCCTTGACCGCAATCTGTTCAATTCGCAGGCGGTTGGTCAGTCTGTTGAACGGGTCGACCTGACCACGGCGACCGCAGCCGGAAGCGACAAGCCGGCAGCCCGGCCCGCAGGCGATCTGGAACTGCTCGGCACCGTGGTTGCCGGAGAGGATTCCCTGGCGCTGATCCGAGTCGGCCGCAAGGCGGGGGTTTATCGGCTCGAAAGTGAACTGGCTCCCGGAACGACCTTGATCGAGGTCGAGCGGAATATGGTGGCGATTCGCGATCGCGGTGTGCGTCGTGAACTGCTCCTGGTCAAGCCCAAAGGTAACGGAAAAGAAACCAAGAGCGTGCGAAAAACGGCAAAGTCCAACGGCCAGGGAGTCAGTGCTGTGGGCGAAAACCGCTGGCAGATCTCCCGCTCGGCGGCAACCAATGCCCGGGCGAATCTGAACAGCCTGCTAAGCACGGCGCGGATGATTCCGCAGATGCAAAATGGCAAAACCATCGGCTTCAAGCTGGTGGAGATGGAACGTGGGTCGCTGCTGGAGCAGGTCGGGCTGAAAGTCGGCGACTTGGTGGTTGAAATCAACCAGGTGGAGTTGAACAGCCCGGAAAAAGCCCTGCAGGTTTTCCAGCAGGTGCGGGAAGCAACCAATATTTCCCTGGGGTTGGTTCGTAATGGCAAACGGGAAACCTTCGAATACTATTTCGAATAGGAGTGGATAGTGATAATTCGACGCAGCATACAGATTCTGCTGCCGGTCCTTTTTCTGCTGGTGCTGAATGTTTCGTTCGCCCTGGCGGCAGAAAAGAAAGCTTCGTCTCAGGATGCGCAGATCACGCTCGATTTTCAAAATGTCGAGCTGGTCGATATGGTCAGCACCATGAGCGAATTGACCGGTAAAAATTTTGTTTTTGATGAGGGGGTTCGTGGCAAGGTGAGCATCATTTCACCCAAGCCGGTGAGTATTGACGAGGCCTACCGTTTGTTTACCACGGTGCTGAATGTGAAAGGGTTTACGATCATCCCTTCCGGGAAGTTGCACAAGATTGTTCCCGTGCGCAGTGCCAAAGAGGCCAACCTGCCGATCAGCGACGGCCGCGGGCTTGGTGAGCAATATATCACCAGGATTCTCAAACTGAAAACCCTGGATGCGACCCTGGTGGTTGATACCATTTTGCGCCCTTTGATGCCGAAAACCAGCCATGTGGTCGCCCATGCGCCATCCAACGCCGTGGTCATCACCGACAGTGCCGCCAATATCGCTCGGCTCAGTAAAATTCTTGCGTCCCTTGATCACTCCTGGGATGGCGAGCGGATGGAAATTATGCCCCTGCAATATTCCGATGCCGAGGAAACCGCCGGCCTGGTGACGCAGATTCTCGAGGGGGGCGATGGCGGCGGTCGGGTCCAGCGTGGCGCACAGGCGGCTGCGGTGCGCAAAAAATCGCTCGGCCAGGTGCTCGCCTACAGCCGCACCAACAAACTGATGGTGCTGGGGAATGATGCCTTTATTGCCCAGGTGCGTGATATCGTCGTGCAGATTGATGAAAAGTCCGATCCGACCCGGGCCGGTGTTCACGTGTACTATCTTGAACATGCAGAAGCAGAGGGCTTGGCCGAAACCCTGAACCGGATTGTTTCCAGGGTTGCTAAAGCCAACCCCGCCGGCAAACCGGGCGGGCAGCCGAATGTCGATATGGAGACGTTCGGCGAAGTTTCAATTACTGCCGACAAACCGACCAATGCCTTGATTGTCAATGCTACCGCGGAAGATTATGCAGGGATCAGTGACCTGATCGGTCAACTCGATATCAAGCGCAAGCAGGTGTTTGTCGAGGCCTTGATTCTCGAAGTGAGCATGCAGGCCCTGCTCGAACTGGGTGCTTCGTTACAGGGGGCAGTGTCGATCGGTGATGACAGTGTGGTTTTTGGGGCCAGTAATCTCAGGGATAACGGGCTTGGGGAATTTTCTCCATCCTCAGGGGCACCCAGTCTGCTTACCAAAGCGGTTGATGGGCTTTTGTTGGGTGGATTTTTCAACCCCATTGAAACGATGGTTAACGGCGAATTGGTCTCCATCCCAGCATTCTCCGCTCTGATCGATCTGTCAGAAAATAATTCTGATCTTAACGTGCTTTCAGCCCCACGTCTGCTGACTTCAGATAACGAGGAGGCGGAGATTGTTGTCGGTTCGAATGTGCCGATTATCACCTCCAGGTCTCAGGATAATGTCGGCAATCCGGTCAACTCAATTGAACGCCAGGATGTCGCCTTGATCCTGAGGTTCACCCCGCAGATTACCGAGGGGGATCTGGTCCGGCTCAAGGTCCACCAGGAGATCAGCACGATCGCTGAGGCCAACGACAATGTTGGCGATCCCAACGCGGTCGGTCCCACCTTGAACAAGCGTCTGCTGAGCAACACGATCGTTGCCCAAGACGGCAAGACCGTGGTGCTCGGCGGTCTGTTCCAGACTCAACGACAGGAAATTGTCACCAAGGTCCCCTTTTTGAGTGACATTCCGATCCTCGGGCATCTTTTCAAACGGAGCCGTGACGATGAGAGAAAAACCAGCCTGCTGATCTTCATTACCCCCTGGGTGGTTCGCGGCAGCGAGGATCTGGATCGGATCACCCGGCAAAGCCGTCAGAGCATGGAAATCTACCAGGGGGAGGATGGGACAAACAACCTGTTCAATCTGGACGAACGGATACCAATGAAACGGGACGAACGGATGCCACAACAGGGACCACTACAGAGGAAAGATATTGCCGTGCCTCTCGAATTGGATGGAATTAAGTAATGCGGCCGATGAAGTGGCGCCAGCTTGGCGATATCCTGGTGCAGGACAAGGGCCTGCCTGAGGAAATTGTTCGCCAGGCGCTGCGCGAGCAGGAAGTCAGCCACCTCAAGCTTGGCGAAATGCTGCGGGAAAGCGGTGCCGCCAGCAAGGAGGTGCTCGCCGAAGCGCTGGCGACCCAGAGCGGTATGGAATACCTTGCCGAACCGGTGGTAAAAGCCTCGGCCCTGCACCTGCTGACCACGGTACCGATCGGCTATGCCAAAGAAAATCTGGCGGTACCGATTGAAATCGATGGCCAGACCATCCGGCTGGCGGTGGCCGACCCGAACAACAACCGTATCCTCAATGATCTCTCGGTGCTGACCGGCTGCCGGATCGTTCCCTGCTTGGCTTCACCTGATAAACTGTTGCAGGCGATCAATCAGGGCTATGAGACGCTCTCGGGCGGCGGCGACAACAGCATGTCAGAGATCCAACAGGAATCTGATGATATCGATGGGGAACTGCATGTCGAGGATTTGATCGATACCAGCGACGAAGCACCGGTCATCCGGTTTGTTAACGGTCTGCTGACCCAGGCCTATCGGCAGCGGGCCAGTGACATCCACATCGAACCTTTCGAGACCGAACTGTTGGTGCGCTACCGGGTCGATGGGGTGCTTTACGAGGTACAGCGGCCGCCTTTTCGTGCTCTGCCGAACATCGTTAGCCGTTTGAAGATCATGGCCAATCTCGATATCGCCGAAAAGCGTCTGCCGCAAGACGGTCGTTTCAGCGTGCGGATCGCTGGTAAACAGGCGGATATTCGGGTCTCGACCCTGCCGACTGCTTTCGGCGAGCGGGTCGTGCTGCGGCTGCTCGATAAAAGCAGCGGAGTGCTGACTTTGCAGGATATCGGCGTGGAGTCCGATCAATTGCCGCAGATCGAAAAGATGATCAAGAAAAATCACGGCATCTTTCTGGTCACCGGACCGACCGGTGCGGGTAAAACCACCACTCTTTATTCGGCGCTTTCATCGATCAATTCCCGCGAGCAAAATATTATCACCGTCGAAGATCCGATCGAATACCAGCTTTCCGGGGTCGGCCAGATCCAGGTCAACCCCAAAATCGACCTGACCTTTGCCCAGGGGTTAAGATCGATCCTGCGCCAGGATCCGGATGTCATCATGGTCGGCGAAATTCGTGATGGCGAGACCGCCAAGATTGCCGTGCAGGCAGCTCTCACCGGTCACCTGGTTTTCTCCACCCTGCACACCAACGATTCAGCGGGGGCGTTGGCGCGCCTGGTGGAGATGGGGGTGGAACCTTTTTTGGCGGCTTCAGCTCTGGTGGGGGTGCTGGCCCAGCGGCTGGTGCGGACCATCTGCCCCAACTGTAAGATCAGTTATCGGCCTGAAGCGAAGCTCCTCACCGAACTGGTCGAAGGGATGGAGTTGCCCAGCGAAGCGGTCTTTTATCGCGGTCGCGGCTGTAGTAAGTGCATGCAGGTTGGCTACCACGGTCGGACCGGGCTTTATGAGCTGCTGGAAGTCAACGACCAGATTCGGCAACTGGTCACCAGCAACGCCGATGCCTCCACTATCCGCCAGCAGGCCCTGGCGCAAGGGATGCGAACTCTGCGGCAGGCAGGACTGGTCAAAGTGCTGGCCGGACAGACGACGGTTGAAGAAGTGTTGCGCGTAACCCAAGAGGAAATCTAAGCGTGGCGCTCTACGAATATACTGCTCTCGATTCTCAAGGGCGGCAGCAGCGTGGCGTAATCGAAGCCACCGGGCAAAAAGTTGCCAGTCGTAAACTGCGGGAAAAGGGGCTTTTCCCCACCAAAATGGCATCGGTATCGGCTAAGGGCCAAAGCAAGAGCCGGGGAGCTTTCTTTCGCCGGGTTGATGCTATCGCGCTGGGGGTGGCGACCCGCCAGCTCTCGACCATGCTCTCTGCCGGGATGCCCCTGGATGAAGCCCTGGCGACGGTTGCCGAGCAACAGGAGCAGCCGTTGTTAAAGACCTCCCTGAGCCGTATCCGTGAGGATATCCTGCAGGGCAGTGCTTTTCATCTGGCTCTGCAGGCTCACCCAAAAATTTTTCCGCCCATTTACACCAATATGGTTCAGGTCGGTGAAGCCAGCGGTACTCTGGATAAAGTGCTGCTGCAATTAGCTGAATTCATGGAAGATCAGGCCCGCTTTAATGCCCAACTCAAGGCGGCGATGACCTATCCGTTATTGATGTTTCTGGTCGGCAGCAGTGTGCTGATGTTTTTGATGACCTTCGTGGTGCCGAAAATCACCCGGATGCTCGAAGACCTCGATCAGGCTTTGCCCTTGCCGACCCTCTTGCTGATGGGCTTGAGCGGTTTTCTGGCCGATTACTGGTGGTTACTGCTGATTCTGCTGTTGGGGGGCTTCTACCTGGCGCGCCGGGCGATTGCCAGCAACCGAGGGCGGCTTTGGTTCGATCAACAGAAATTCCGCCTGCCGCTGTTCGGCCCGCTCGGCTTGCACAATGCCACGGCCCGTTTCGCCCGGACCATGGCAACTTTGCTGCGGAGCGGGGTGCCGCTGCTGACCGCGCTGGAGATCGTGCAGGGGCTGCTCGGCAACAGTCATCTGCAGCAGGCGCTGGAGACCGTGCGCGAAAAAGTCACTGAAGGCGCAGGCCTGTCTGAGCCGTTGCGGCAGGCCGGGGTTTTTCCTTTGATGCTGCCGCAGATGGCGGCGGTCGGTGAACGCAGCGGCGAGTTGGAGGGGATGTTGCTGAAAATTGCGGAAATTTACGAACACCAGGTGCAGACCAAGTTAACTGCTATGATGGCATTGTTGGAACCCTTGATGATTCTGTTGATGGGGACAGTGGTCGGTTTTATCGTTCTGGCCATTTTATTGCCGATTTTTCAGGCCAGTCAGGGGATGGGCTAGCAGACAGATGGAGAAAAAATGAAAAGGGAACGACTAAATAATCAACGCGGATTTACGTTAATCGAAATTATGGTTGTGGTGGTGATTCTGGGAATTCTGGCCGGAATCGTCGTGCCGCGCCTGCTCGATCGGCCTGAAGAGGCGCGACGCACCAAAGCGGCGGTGCAGATCCGCAGTTTGGAAGAAGCGCTCGGCATGTTCAAACTGGATAACGGGTTCTACCCGACAACCGATCAGGGCCTGAAAGCGCTGGTCGAAAAGCCGAGTGCCGGACGGGTGCCTGGTCGTTATCGGGCCGGTGGCTACATCAAAAAAATTCCCCTCGATCCCTGGGACGCGCCCTATCTCTTCCTGTCGCCCGGCGCGCATGGGGATTTTGACCTGTTTTCTTACGGACCTGACGGCGAGTCGGGGGGCGAAGGGGACAATGCCGACATTGGCAACTGGAATCTCGACTGATCAAACCGGCTTCACCCTGATTGAACTGGTCGTGGTGGTCAGTCTGCTGGCGTTGTTCAGCGTGATCAGTCTGCCGCTGCTGCTTGATCAGGGCGAGGGTGATAGCCGCCGTGAACTGCGGCGCCTGGCCGGGATGGTCAAGCAGCTCTACAATGAGGCGACGCTGACCCGGGATGAGCATCTGCTGAGTTTCGACCTGGAACGCAACAGCATGACCCCATTCCGCTTGCAGCGTTCGCAGGGCGAGGTGGAGAAACTCCCTCTCAATGAGGAGATCAGTCTACAACCGCTGGAGCTGAAGCAGATCGATGTGGTCGGCAAGGGCAGATTCCGCACCGGCCAGGTTGAGGTGAAGATCTTCCCCCTCGGTTGGATGGAGCAGACCCGGATCTCACTGATTGATGGGGCAGGGGCGGCAAAGGTGCTCAGTTTTTCTCCCTTGACCGGATCGACGAAGATCGAAGATGAGCGAAAAGTTTTCCAATAACCAGGGCTTTACCCTGCTCGAAGTGATGATCGCGCTGGCGATCGTGGCGATTTCACTGGTGACCCTGCTGGGGCTGTCGAACCGCTCGATTCTGGTTCAGGAACGGATTCAACGCCTGACCCGGGCAACCCTGTTGGCTCAGCAGGTGATGAGCGAAGAAGAAGTGGAACCGGCCAGTGCCCAGCGGGATTGGAGTCCGAAGGAGGAGGTATTTGAAGAGCCGTACAGCGACTATCGCTACCAGGTCAGTTACCAGGACACCATGCTGGCCAGGGTCAAGGAGGTGAGGGTGGTGGTTCTTTGGGGGGATCCGGAGAAGAACGAACAGGTTCAATTAACGTCTTTATTGACGTTTTAGGGGAACTCATGTCCGGCAAGCAGCGCGGCTTTACTTTAATCGAAGTTCTGCTGGCAATTTTCATCGGGTCCCTGGTGCTGACCAGCGTTTACGGGATTTTTACTTCGGTCAGCAATGCCCGTAACCGTCTGGAAGTTGAAGGCGAAGTTTATCATCAGATGCGGATCTTTTTCGATCGGATCGGTGGTGAGCTGCGCAGTTTAAGGGGTTCGGCGGTTCATAGGCAGGCACTCATCAAGTCGGGGAAAACCGCTGATGGTGAACCCTATCTGGAGTTCAGCACCGAGCTGGTCTCGCCGTTGCTGCAGCAGCGCGGTGGCTTGTCGCGGGTACATTACGAACTGCGTCGGGAGGAAGAGATCGCGACGCTCTACCGTAGCGAACAGGTCCTGCTGGCCGACCTGGCGGCATCGGAGGCTCTGCCCTTCGTCGAAGCGATCAAGAGCTTTGAGGTCCGCTACTTTAACGCCGGTAAATGGCAGAACAGTTGGTTGAACCGACAGCCACCGAAGATGGTGGAAATTGCCCTGGAGGTTGAAGTCGGCGGGCAAAGTCTGCCTTTTCGCAGTAGTTTTGTTTTGCCGGAGAATTGACCATGAAGCCGCTTGCAAATCAGGATGGCATGGCACTATTGCTGGTGCTGGTGGTGGTCGCTCTGCTCAGCGCACTCTTGACCGAATTTTCTTTTTCGACCCTGGTCGATCTGCGCGCCACCGAGACCTTTCGGGACCGCACCAAGGCGTTTTACCTGGCCCGGGGTGGGGTAGAGGCGGCGCGGATGATTCTGCAGGAGGATCAAAATGCCTTTGATCATCCGTCGGAGTTCTGGGGCGATCTGCCCAGCATTCCGGTTGAAGATGGTGATGTTAGCCTGCAGATCCGTGATTTAACCGGACTTTTTAACCTGAATGAGATTGCTGACAACAATGGTAATCAGCAATGGAGCTATCATGCGTTTGTCGCCCTCTGTGAAGAGGTTGGCATCGATCAGGGAGAGGCTGGCCAGTTGGGAATCTACATCCGCAACTGGTTGAACCGCACCCGCAATCATCCAGGCACATTGGATGATGACAATTATTATGCGCAGCTGCAGCCACCTTATGCACGCAAGGGTGCGAATTTGGAAACCCTGGATGAGCTGAACCTGGTGCGAGGTTTTGAAGGGGAAGTGATCCGAAAGCTGAGGCCATATATCCGGGTTGGGGAAAAGTTTCCAATCAATGTCAACACCGCCCCGAGGCCTGTTCTATACGCATGGCAGCATGATGGGGTCAGGCAGATTCTTCTTGACCCTGAGGATATCGATGCGCTGGTTAGCTATCGGCGACAGACCCCGTTTCAGAAATTTAATGATTTGGCTTCAGTCGCGGGAATCGGAAATCGCTGGAGCGCTGCCTGGCAGGTGAACTCTGTTGGAGTGCAAGGGCAACTTTACGAGGTTTCAAGCACCGGGCGGATCAATCAAGGGACCCGCGAAGCCCTTGCGATTGTTTTGAAAAACGGCAATAAGCTGGTAAGCCTTAAAGTGGAATAGTCTATGGCAAAGCGATATATCGGGATCGATCTGGAAGGCATCGACGTGCGGGTGGCAATTTTGACCGCTGGCGCCGGCACGGTCGATGTCAAACTGGACAAACGGGAATATAATTCGCCGGAAGAAGCGGTTACGGCGATCAACGAGATGCTTGGTGGCGAGCCGGCACTCAACGATCGGATTGTCACCGCCCTGCCGGGGCGGGTGGGGCTGTTTCGGCGCCTGCGCTTTCCGTTTCGGGAAAAAGGCAAGATTGAAGCTGCGCTGCCGCTGGAATTGAGTTCCCAGTTGCCGGTCGAACTGGAGGAGCATCTGATCAGCTTCCTGCCGCCGCGGGCGCGGGAAAATGACTATGAAGTTGATGCTGTGGTGGTGCATTACGGTGAAATTGAAGCGCTGCTCGAGCATTTTCCGGAAGCGGAGCATCACCCCCGACGGATCGATTTTTTCCCCTTTGCTTTGCTGCCGGCGCTGGCGGACCGGGAAGGCTTATTGATCTATTGCCGACGGCTCGAGGTGGTCGTGGCATTGGTTTATGACGGTATCATCTGGGACTATCGGTTGCTACCCGGGACGGCGGAATCTTCGGAGGAGGAGGTCCTCGATTTTATCGGCAACCAGGTCAGTCAGCTGGAAAATGCCATCAATGCTGATAACCTGCCGCTTTGGGTGATCGGCGCCGGGGTGACGGAAAAGATTCACCAACAACTGCAGCAGAGCAACCGGGAAATTCTGTTTCCCGGAAAAGATATCTTCACCGCCGACCTCCCCTGTGAAATGGCTCCAGCAGCTCTGCTGGCGCTGGTGGAAATGCGGCACGGCAAAGCCGAGCAGCTGAATTTTCGTAAAGGTGAATTCGCGGCCCGCGGGCAGTTGGAAATCTTCCGCTCGCGGGTGATCGTGGCTGCCATTATGCTGCTGATCGTTCTGGCAGGTGGTGCCGCAACCATGCACCTGGGTTATCTGCAGAAAACCCAACAGGAAGCAGCCCTGAAAGAGCAGTTGAAAACTGTCTTCAGGCAGACCATGCCGAGCAGTGCGACCATTGTCGATGTGCCGCTGCAACTGGAAAGTCAGCTGCAAGAATTACAAAAGCAGGTCCAGTTGTTCGGTCTTGGGGGGCAGGGTGCCGCAACGGTGATGCAGAGTTTGTCGAGCCGTATTTCCAAAGAGGTTCCCATCGATCTCCGTGAATTCAGCTACAGCAGTGAAGAGGTTCGTATGGATGGCCATACCGACTCCTTCGATTCCGTTAATAAAGTGGCCGAAGCGCTACGCAGCAGTCCTTTATTTGAAACGGTTGAAATCAGTGATGCCAAGCTGGCGACCGAAGATAATCAAGTTGATTTTGAGTTGCGGTTAAAGCTGTATGGTGGCGGAGGCGGACAATGATCAGTCGCTTAAGCGCCAGGGAAAAAATTGTCGTGCTGGGTGGGGCTGTCATCCTGGTGCTGATCCTGATCTGGTTTGCCCTGATCAATCCTTATTTTGAGACCATGGCTGGCCTGGATCGGCGGATCGCGATTCAGCAGCGCGGCCTGACCAAAGCGTTGCAGATGCAGGATAAGATCAGTGAGTTGCGGCAGCAGCTGGCAACCGTCGGCAACCAACGCCGGGGGAGTCGACCGCTGTTTTCGCAGGTGGAGAGCCTGACCGAGCAAACCGGGGTGCGCGAACAGCTGCTGTCGATGCGGCCGCAGCCGGCGACCACTCAGGGTGAGTTCCGTCAGCAGTTGGTGGAGATCCAGTTAGAGAAGATGAGCCTTGGGCAGCTGGTTAAAGTGCTGCATGCGGTTGAATATCGCAGCGGCGGCATTCAGGTGAAATCGCTGCGGGTCAAACCACGCTTCGAAGATCGCTCAAGCCTCGATGTCAACATGATTCTGATGTCGCTGGAGAAACCATGAATCTGGCCAACATTAACTTTTTCGATATTTCTGGGAAGTTGGCTGGAAATCGGCGCTTATTTCTACTGAGCCTGGTGTTGTTCCTGTTCAGCTTCTGGATTGCCCTCTGGGCCAGCTTTCCAGCTGAAGTGTTGCAAGGTCGGTTGATCAGCGAAATCAGCCAGCAGACCGGTTTACGGATGCAGGGCAGTAATGCTTCGCTGCGCTTTCCCCTGGGGTTGGAATTCGACCTGCGGGTGTTTCCCGAGGCTCCCGCTCTAGCGCCGATCGACCTGCAACAATTGCAACTGACTCCGGCCTGGGGTTCTTTGCTGCGCGGTGCGCCGCAGGCTGATCTGCAGGGACGGCTGTCCGGCGGCACGCTTGATGCCCAGGCGGGTCGGAATGGTGATCTGCAACTGCAACTCCGGCGGGTCGCAATCGCCCCGCTGCAGCGTGAGGAAGAACCTTATCGGCTGGCTGGGGAGCTGAGCGGCGATTTAACCGCCGAACAGTTGTCGGCCGCCATGACCGGCAAAGGTCAATTTGTTCTGCAATTGCGCGACAGCCAGGTTCTCGGCCTGGATAAACTCGGTCTGCCGGGGAGCTTGTCGCTGGGGCTGCTGACCCTCGAAGGTCAATTCAACCAACGACGGATCAGTATCGAAAAGGCGCTGCTGACCGAAGGTGCCCTGGAGATGAGTGGCGGTGGCACCCTGCTGCTTGGCGAAACACCGGAACAGACCCGGCTGAACCTGAATGTCCGGCTGCAGCCGACCTCATCAACCCCCTCCGACCTGCGCGATCTGCTCAGCTTGACCGGGGTCAAGCCGACCGCCGATGGTAGTTACTTGCTGCGGCTTGGGGGAACCCTGGCGCGGCCGGCGATTCGTTAATTGCGACAAGTTTTGGCTGTTATCTGAAATCAAGCAGTTGATTCCGAGGTCTTGCTCTTCTCTCTCGCTTCGTCCTCGCTGTTCGCTTTCGCTTCGGCCAATTTGCTCTTGGTCAGATCCTCGCCGTCGGGAGTTAGCAACTCGCCAATAAACAGGCTGCCATTGTGGATAAAGAAACAGGAGGGTAGCCCCTCGGCCAGCTGGAAAAGGCGTTTTCCGTAGTTCTCCTCTTCCCCCTCCTCGGGCGTGGCCAGGCCGAGCAGCACCAGGTCGGCATCGCTGCTTTGCCGCAGAATCATTTCCTTGACACTGATCCCTTCCGGTTTGAGCGACACCTCGATCTGTGCATCGATGCGGATTTCCGGGATCAGCTGCTGTAAAAAATCTTCTGTCTTGCGTTGCATCAAGTCGCTGGAAGCCACACTGAGAATCCGGATGGTGCTGTCTCGCCATTCCGGATTGCAACTGAGCAGGTAGGCCAGCAGCATCATCAGGTCGCCGTTATTCTGCAGCCCTCCCCACCAGATGTCGACCCGCCGCCGGGAGCCTTCATTCAATCGCGGCAGAGGTTTGACCCGGCCGATGAGCAGCGACTGATTGAGCTGTTTAAGGCGGCGGATGATTTTCAAAAAGGCAGTCATTCGGTGGAGATCATCCGGCCAGCCGAGCATGATGGTGTTGCTTTCGATGCCGGCGATGCCATTGGCCTGTGCCACGGCAACGATCCCGCGTTCGATATCCTGGACCACGTTGACTTCACCGAAGGCGAGAATCCCCTCGCGTCGTAGCACCTGCTTGACATGCTGCTGGCGTAGCATCAGATCGAAATCGAGCTTCAGTAGATCGCCTTCGACCAGTTCACTGACAGTTACTACGCCACGCTCTTCGCTGAACCAGGCGGCGTAGCGGACCAGGTCAAGGCGCCGCTCAATGTTGCCGACAAACACCAGGATGTGCGGCCGCCAGTTGCGTGCTGTCATCGAGTGATCGGCAAGTTTCAGCAGAGACCAACGGATCAGCGCCTCGTAGATGTCGCGGCGCACGTCACCACGTGACTTGGCATGGATACGTCGCTTCAGGACGACCCAGATGGTCAGCTCGATACCGATAGCGATCAAGCTGGCCGGCAGGTGGATCAGCATCATCACCGCGAAACAGGCGAGGGCGCCAAGCAGGCTCAGCCACCAGGGAACATCGACCCTTGGTCGCCAGGAGGGATTGCCGGAAAGCTTCTCCAGCGCAGCCACCAGGTTGATGGTACCGTAAACGCTGAGGAAGAACATGGTGACAACCGTTGCCACGGTGTTAAGGTCGCCGAGAAAAACTGCGCCGAAGGCGAGCAGCAGGGTTACCAGCAGGCCAAAAACCGGCTCTCTGTGGCCGTCTTTGCTGCCAGCCAGCAGTTTCGGCGCCAGGTGGTCCATTGCCAGCGCCTGCAGGGTCCGCGGCGCGCCGAGCATCGAGCCGACTGCTGAGGAGAAGATCGCACCCCAGAGCCCGGGAATGATCAGCCAGGGGCCAAAAGCGGCAATCTTGGTCCAGATCAGCGGCTCGGCGCGCAGGGCCGCCGGATCACTGCCCAGGCTGAGTAGGATCGGGACCAGCAGATAGACCAGGAAACCGGTCAAGACTGCGTAAAGGGTGCCGCGGGGAATGGCCTGGCGCGGTTCCTCCAGGTCTCCAGAGAGGCTTAGACCAGCCATAATTCCGGTGACCGCGGGGAAGAAGACCGCGAACACCACCCAGAAGCTGATCGGCTCCAGGGGTAACGCATTCTCCGGGCTTGGAACTGTTTCGCCGAACAGGGCTCCGTAGACCAGGGCCAGCAGAGAGAAGGCAATCAGCCCCATGATCGGGACTTGACTGCGCAGCGCCGCCCCGGCTCCGCGGAAAGAGACCGCCGCCACGAGGATAATAATCAGAAAAGCCGCCGGCATAATCGGCACATCCGGCCAGACCAGGCGTAAGGATTCGGCCAGTCCGTAGGCATAGAGGGTGACAGACAGCGCTTGCGAGAGAAACAACGGCAGGCCGATCGCTCCGCCAACCTCCAGGCCCAGGCTGCGGGAAATAATGAAGTAGGCGCCGCCGACCCCGACCCGCGAATTGGTCGCCACCGCCGACAGGCAAATCGAGGTCACCAGGGTGATAAGGTTGGCCAGCAAAACGATCAGTAGAGTTTTTCCGACCCCGACTTGACCGACCACCCAGCCGAAACGCAGGTACATGATCACGCCAAGAATGGTTAGAATGGTTGGCGTATAGACACCGATGAAGGTGCCGAGTTTGTTGCTTGGACGGGCTATCGGCCGCTTGGGCCCGGGAAAGAAGATTTTTTGGAAACGCTGCAAAAAAGGATTATTGCCGGGCTGCAAACTCATCGAGATCTCCGGGTCGGGAGCAGGTTATTGGTCATAAGATAGTTAAGCAGAGTTTTCGATAGCCTGCAGGAGAGCGGCTTATTCCGGTTTGCTGATAAAGCGGTAGCCGCGTCCGCGAACAGTGAGAAAGTGCTTTGGTGCCGAGGGGTCGACCTCGAAGTATTTGCGTAAGCGGACAATGAAATTATCCAGGGTGCGGGTTTCAGTCTGCGGATCCACCCCCCAGACAGTCTGCAGTAGCGTGCCGCGTGAGAGAACTTTCCCTGGATGGTCAAAGAACAGGGTCAGCATCTTCATTTCCAGTTCGGTCAACTGTAGCTGCCCTTTAGGGGTTTGCGCCTGGTGGCTTTCCAGGTCGATCCGATTGGCTCCGAACCGCACCAGTTTCTGCTGGGCGTCGGTCGTGTGCTGCCAGTTGGAACGACGGAGTAAGGCACCGACCCGCAGCAGAAACTCTTTAAGGTTGAACGGTTTGCTCAAATAATCGTCGGCTCCCTCGCTCAGGCCGGCAATCCGGTCCTCTTCTTCACCGCGGGCCGTCAGCATCAGAATCGGTACTTGTAAATCCTGCTGGCGGATCTGGCGACAGACCTCCAGGCCATCGATGCCGGGCAGCATCAGGTCGAGGATGACCAGCGCGCAGGAGGTGGTCTGCAGGTGTTTGAGGGCGTCTTCGCCACTTTCAACATGGGTGACCCGGTAGCCTTCTGCCCGCAGGTTATAGATCAGTCCCAGGGCGATGTGCGGCTCATCTTCAACCAGTAGAATCGGTAGCTGTTCAATCATTGGCGGCTCCTGAGCCGGCTAGCGGCAGCAGCAGGTGGAAGGTCGTGCCCAGCCCGGATCCAGCACTCTCCAGCCAGACCTTACCGCCGTGCAGGCGGATGACGTTGCTGACGATATAAAGCCCCAGCCCGCTGCCGCGGATGGTTCGGTCGCTGCGGCGGATGCGGTAAAACATTTTGAAGACTTTTTTCCGAAATTTGGGGTCGATGCCTCGTCCTTGGTCGGCGAAACGCAGATGCGCCATGCCGTTTTCACTGCACAGAGTGATGTCAACCTTCGGCGGTCCATCGGCATAGAGAACGGCATTTTCCAGCAGGTTGCGCAGCGCGGTTTCCAAGGCGTCGGCATCGAAATCGGCGCACAGGTTCGGCTCGCATTGCCAGCGAAGCTGCCCCTGTGGCGGGAAACTGGAGCTTTCCTGCTGCAGGTAAGCTTCGATCAGCTGAGATAGGTTGCCGCGTTGGCGGTTGAGGCTGGCATCCTTGTGTTCTAGCCGTCCCGCGGCCAGCAGATTGTTGATCAGCCCATGCAGCCGCTCGGTATCCCCTTTCATCAGGGTGATGAAATGTTGCAACTGTTGGGGGGCGGGCTTGCGCATTTCAATGGTTTCAAGGTGTAATTGAAGAGAGGCCAGCGGTGATTTAAGTTCATGGGTGACCTGGGCAATGAAGTTGCGCTGGGCGCGATAGAGCGAGGCCTGACGACGCCAGTAAAGGAAGATGACGTAAACCCCGATCAGAATCGCCACCAACAGGACAATCCCCTCGGTAAGGATCAGCCAATCGCTGCGATCCGGCAGCCATTCGGTCTGGTAGCGGGCGGCCAGCTCTTTCAGCTGCTGATGGCGGCCGAGAAACCAGTAGATCCAGGAGACCAGCAGAAAAATCCAGACCAGCTGGATGCCGATAAAAGTGATGAATGGATGGAAAAGACGCCGAAACAGTTTCATAGCCCTCTATTACCATCGCCAAGGCAGCGGAACAAGTGAGTTTTTACACAAGTATTACATTTGGCCTAAAAGCGAACTGTTATTCTTGCCAGCTAGAAACTCGACAGGAGAGACTATGATAAAGGGATTAACCATCGGCCGGTACAGAGTTCCTTTTCCGGTGATTCAAGGCGGCATGGGCGTCCGGGTCTCCGGGGCCCGGCTGTCTGGAAATGTTGCTTTAAATGGCGGCATCGGCATTATCGCGGCGGCTGGCTTGGCATTAAATAGTTCGCATTATGATGGTAAGAATTTTTATACCGCTGACCGTCAAGCGTTGATTGACGAACTGCATAGGGCTTACCAAATCGCTCCAGATGGGGTCATTGGCGTTAACTGTATGGTCGCGGTTACTAACTATGACGATGTGGTGCGGGCTTCCTGTGAAGGGGGCGCCAAGCTGATCATCAGTGGCGCCGGCCTGCCGCTCAGTCTGCCGGGTCTGACCCAAGACTATCCTGAGGTTGCCCTGGTCCCGATAGTTTCTTCGGTAAAAGCCGCTGAACTGATCGCCCGCAAATGGCATAAAGCCTATAACCGAATGCCGGATGCAGTGGTCGTGGAAGACCCCGATACCGCCGGTGGCCATCTTGGCGAAAAAGCGGAAAAGATCGGTACCGGTGAATATGATCAATACGCTACGGTGCGCGGGGTGAAGGACTACTTCAAGGAAAAGTGGGATCTGGAGATTCCGGTCATCGCTGCTGGTGGCATCTGGGATCGTCAGGACCTGCAGCATGCCCTGGCGCAAGGGGCCGATGGCGTCCAGATGGGCAGCCGGTTTGTCCCCACAGAAGAGTGCGACGCTGATGATTCTTTCAAACAGGCTTATATCGATTGCCGCGAGGAGGATATCGGCCTGATCATGAGCCCCGCCGGCCTGCCGGGTCGGGCGATCAAGCGCAATATCGAGCAGGTCCGTCAGCGGGATGTTGATCTGGATATCTACTGCCCCTCGAATTGTCTGAAAAAGTGTGCCTACAAAACCGACCGCGAGCGCTTTTGTATTATTCACGCTCTCGACCGGGCGCAGCGCGGCGATATGGAGACCGGACTGATCTTCTGTGGCAGCAACGCCTGGAAAGCGGATCGGATCAGCACGGTCAAAGAGATTTTTGAAGAGCTCTTCCCACTGGCCGAGCGAGATGCGGTCTGAATAGCTGATTCAGGATTTTAAAGAAAATTCTACCGGGGAGCTGTTAAGCAGTTTCCCGGTTTTTTTGTAGCGGCAAGCAGGACGAGGCAGATTAAAATCAGCCATCGCCTGAAACTTTACTGTATAATTCGCAAGCTTTTGCTGTTATTTAGTCCCGGAAATTTAAGGAACTGCCGATGTTGAAACGGTTTATCCTGCTATTCTGCAGCTTGCTTTTTGTCTTAGCGGTGCTGCAGACGCACCCTGCCCAGTTGCAGGCTGCGACCAATGAAGAGCAGACTGAGCAGCTGCGTGCCAAACTGGAAAAACTCAATGAACTGTTGGAGAAAATGCAACAGCTTGAGGCACTGAAAAAGCCGCCGACCGAGCCGCCCTGGCAGGCAGTCCTCGATTATTCCGAAGAACGTCTCGCTTATGCGCAATATGCCTATCTGCTGGCACCACATATGCAAAAAGAAACCCTCGACTCGATCCTGCAGCAGCTGCATTTTTTTGCCAACCGGGATCAACTCGAGAGCCGTGGCACCCTGTTCGTAGTTCCGGCCCTGCCGCTTGCCGCTGGCGAGACGATGGGCGTGAGTCATTACCACCGTGAATTGGCGAAAGGATTTCTCCAGAAGGCCGGACTCCCCTCGGCAGCCGAGGCATTGCTGCTAGTTGCTCCCGAGCCGTTGACCAAGCCCGGGGTCGCCGAGGGGCCCTTGCTGCTGATCGACCTGGCCCACAGCGACCAGATTCTGCGGGCGCGGATCCTCGAATTACTCCAACAGTTGCGGTTGTTTGATGAACCCGAGGGGATGACAGACTTCCTCTGGCAGTTGCTGCAACAAACGACGCCACAGGCCTTTCGGGTGATGGTCGCCGGAGAGCGGTTGCAAATGACGGTTGAGGCCGACTGACGTCTGGTGGTGAATGGCATTTCTTGAGTTTTGCCAAACATTTGTAGTATCTTAAACGAATTGTGAAAGTCTGTTGTGCGCCGTTCGGCTGCATGGCAGGCTTTTTCTTGCGGAAAACGGCTTCCAAGGAGTCAACATGAGTTCTAAGCAGGAAGAATATATCCCTAAATGGCTGGCCTGGGAGAGTACCCAGCGCTGCAACCTGAATTGTGTGCACTGTCGCTGTTCCTCCGACATGCAGGCCGCCGAAGGGGATTTTAACACTGAAGAAGCGTTCAAACTGATCGACGATATCTGTGAAGTCAGCAAGCCGGTGATGGTTCTTTCCGGTGGTGAGCCGCTGATGCGCCCCGATATCTTCGAGATCGCTCAGTATGGGACCGATAAGGGGTTGCGCATGTGCATGGCGACCAACGGCACCCTGATCACCGACGAGATCTGTGAAAAGATGAAGCAGGCCGATATCAAGATGGTCTCCTTATCCCTCGATGGTTCCACCGCTGAGATCCATGACGATTTCCGTTCCTCTCCCGGTGCTTTTGAGGGGACCATTCGTGGCGCTGAAACCCTCAAGCGCAACGGCATCAAGTTTCTGGTCAATTCCTCCTTTACCAAGCGTAATCAGCATGATATAGGCGCTTGCTTTAAGTTGGCCAAAAGTATCGGCGCCACGGCCTGGTACATGTTCATGATCGTCCCCACCGGCCGGGGCGAAGAGATCATGAATGAACTGGTCAGTAAGGAGGACTACGAAGAGATCCTCTCCTGGCACTATCAGCAGGAGAAGGGTGAGGATGATATCCTCATGCGGCCGACCTGTGCGCCGCACTACTACCGCATCGTCCCGCAGATGGCCAAGGCCGAAGGGGCCGATTTCAAACGCCGCAGCCTGACCTTTTCCACCGGCGGCGGCAAGGGCTGCATCGCCGCCCAGACGATCTGTCTGATCGACTGCTTCGGCAACCTCAAACCCTGCTCCTATTTCCACTCTTCTGTCGGCAATGTCAAACAGGTCAAATTCAAGGACCTCTGGTACAACTCCAAGGTTTTCAACGATCTGCGTGACTTTAAAAAGTACACCGGCAAGTGCGGCGAATGCGAGTTTATTAACGTCTGTGGCGGTTGCCGCGCCCGTGCCGATGCGGTTTACGGCGATTATATGGCTGAAGAGCCGTTCTGTAATTACATCCCACAACGCACTTTGAAGCGGATGGAAAAGGAAGCGGCCGAAAACGCACCCAAAGAATAATTCGTCGGGGTGGTCCTGGTGATCGCCCTTGCTCCGTATCAACAGAAATCTGGGCGAATACAAGATTCGCCCCTAGGTTTTTATCATTCCGTCCCCTTGATGAATGGAGATGACCCCAAAATGACTGAATACAACTTTCTCAAAGCCTGCTGGTGCCAGCCTGTCGATCGGGTTCCCGTCTGGCTGATGCGCCAGGCTGGCCGCTACCTTCAGTGTTACAAGGACGTTCGCGCCAAGGGCGGCGGCACCTTTCTCGATCTGTGCAAAGACCCGGCGCGGGCTGCCGAGGTGACCATCCAGCCAATCGACATTCTCGATGCCGATGCAGCGATCCTTTTCTCCGATATCCTGACCCCGATCGAGCCGATGGGGATGAACCTTGATTTCGTGCCTGGTCCGGTCTTCGAAAAGCCGATCCGCACCGCTGCCGATGTTGATGCGCTGGTGGTGCCGGAGAATATGGCCGAGGCGGTTTCTTATGTGCCTGAGATCATCAAGCGTTTGCGCGTGGCTTTTGAGGGCCGTGTGCCGCTGATCGGATTTGGCGGGGCGCCGTTTACCCTGGCCTGCTACATGGTTGAAGGCAAGGGCAGCAAGGATTTCGCCAGTCTCAAGCAGATCATGTACTCTGACTTTCCGCTCTATGATGCGCTGATGCAGAAGATCACCGAGATGGACCGGCGGTATCTGAATATGCAGATCGAGGCGGGTGCTCAAGCGATTCAGATCTTCGATACCTGGGGTGGACTGCTGGCACCACACGATTTCGAGCGTTACATTCTGCCCTACGTTAAACAGTTGATTGATGGCCTCAAGCGCGACGGTGTGCCGATCATCTACTTCGTCAAAAACGGTGGCACCATGCTCGAACTGGTCAAAGAGGCGGGCGCCGATGTGCTCGGCCTCGACTGGCACGTCAACCTCGGTAAGGCGCGCGATATCCTCGGCCCCGATGTTGCCGTGCAAGGCAATCTCGATCCGACCGTGCTCTATGCGCCGAAGGATCATATCGAACGTGAAGTTCAGCGGATTCTTGACGAAAACGCCGACCGTCCCGGCTTCATCTTTAACCTCGGGCACGGCATTTTGCCGACGGTGCCTCCGGAGAATGCGATCCACATGGTCGAATGTGTTCACCGGCTCAGCCAAAAATAGATCGTCGGAGGGGCGAGATATCTCTCGCCCGCATCGGGCGCCGGTGACGTATTCGCGGGCGCCATGTATGGCGCCCCTACACCCTGTCTTTTAATCCGCGGGGGACAGCATTATATTCTGTCCCCCGTTCTGCACGAGGGCTGACCAGCATGTCCGATTCCAAACCAACTGCCCTAATCCTGCTCAACATGGGGGGTCCCGATTCCCTCGAGGCAGTCAAGCCCTTCCTCTACAACCTGTTTTCTGACCGCGAGCTGATCCAGCTGCCTGCCGGAGCCTTACTGCAGAAGCCCTTCGCAAGGCTGATTTCCCATTTCCGCGCCAAAAAGGTGGTGGAGAACTACCGCACCATCGGTGGTAAATCGCCCTTGCTGGAATGGACCCGTAAGCAAGCCAGAGGAATTGCTCAGCGGCTGGAGGACGTGCAGCCATTTGTTATTATGCGCTATTGGCAGCCACGGGCGACCGAGGTGTTGCAGGAAATCAGGGCGGCCGGGATCGAAAAAGCGGTGGTCTTGTCGATGTACCCGCACTACACCGGCGCTACCACCGGCAGCAGCGTCAATGACTTCAAGCGGACTGCAGCGAGGGTTTATCCTGAACTCGACTATCAGTTGATCGAGGACTGGTATGACTGGCCGGGCTACCTTGACGCCCTGGCTAATCGAATTAACGAAGGGCTGAATTCCTTTCATGAACTGTTGCGCGACGAAGTGCAGATTCTGTTTTCCGCCCATGCACTGCCGCAGAAATTTATCGACCGCGGTGACCCCTACCAACAGCAGGTCGAGACCACGGCTCTGGAGGTGATGAAGCGGGTCGGCTCTTACCCCTGGAGGATTGCTTACCAGAGTCGTAGCGGCCCTGTGCAGTGGATGGAGCCTGGCACCGAAGAAATGATCAGGCAGTTGGGTGACGCCGGCCATCAGTCGCTGTTGATGGTGCCGATTTCATTTGTCTCTGACCATATTGAAACTTTGGAAGAGATCGACATTCAATACCGCAACCTGGCCGCGAAAGCAGGGTTTCAACATTTTCGGCGGGCCCCTTCGTTGAATGATCACGCGGATTTTCTCGCTGCTATGGCAGCGCTAGTCAGGGAGAAGCTATGCTGAAAAACTGTTTACTTTGCCAAAAACCTTTTGACCCTGAACAGCCATTAACCGAACCGGCGCAAATCGCCGGTCAGTTGCTGGCCGAAGAGGATTATGGCGACTCAGGAGAACTCTGCCCTAACTGCTTGGCCAGCCGTGGACGGTTGGCGATGATGTACCGTAGCGATTGTTTCGGCTGAGCCGGGCAAAGATGATGAGGATGAATCAGAAGAAAAGCGGATTTCGCAGCAGCGAATCCGCTTTTGTTTTTAACTCCGGCCATGCTCAGGAAATTTTTCCAATTATCAACCATGAACAGATATATCTTTCCAATTTGCCAAGCTCTTAACTTCGAGACCCAAGAAAAAAAGAAAAAATTAATAAAAACTCGCCAAGCTGGAATTTTTTCGATATAGTGAGAATGTTTTTATTTTTCGCTTCTATTTGCTTTTTTGGCAAGGCAAAGTCTTATGCAGGCAGCTTCCAGGCTGAAATCGATCCGTTATCGATTTATGAGCATCCCGGTCATTGCGATCCTGATGACGGTGCTGCTGTTCAGCGCTTTAAGCTTGTTTTTACTTAGCGATTTCTATCAGAGTTTACAGCGTGAAAAGCTTGAAGCCCACGCCAGCAGTCTCGCCATCGAATCTGATCAGATTATCAACCAGTTGATCAATGATCTGCAGGGAATTAATCTTTTCGATTTTTATCTCACCGGCCGCAACGAACCTGTTCTGCAGGAGTTTCGTCGCAATTCGGCCAGCTTCCCCAAAATTGTCCTGTTAACCAGCACAGGCAGAGAGGCAATTAAATTCGTTGCCGGTCGGCAGCTTGTTGAACTTGGAGAGCAAGGGCGTGGGCAGGAATTTTTGCAGGCGCTGGAACAACCGAATCGGGTCCTGGTGTCTGTTAAGGAGCAGGATTCTGATTTCAATGCTCCGGCACTGGTGTTCAGCCAGGCACGCAGCGGGCGCTACGACAGTACCCTGGAGGCTGTGCTGCAGGCGACAGTACCGCTCAGTGATTTTACCCGCCGTTTCAGTCGCCGCCATATTCAGGAAGAAGTCGCTCAGGTCCTCATCGATTCTCATGGTCGGATGCTTAGCCATCCGCAGAGCGAACGGCTTTTCCTGCCACTGTTCTCATCCCCTGGGCAGCTTGAGATCGTGACAGCCGGGCAAGGCTCGAATTCCGTCGGGTTCTGCCAGGGGGTGGCTGATGGCCAGGAAAGCTCCTTCGCCTATGCTGGTCTTCTCAAGGCACCCTGGACCGCTGTGGCGATTTTACAGAAAAGTTACTTCAATCAACTCCTCAATCGTTGGCTTGTTTATTGTCTGCTGATCGGTTTGGGCGGACTTCTGTTAGGTGCCATGCTGGCCCACATCATGGGTCGACCGATTCTGGAAAATATCCAGCGGATTAAACAGCAAACGCAGACTCTGGCAGAAGGAAAATTGGATCAGCGGGTTGAGATGCGCTCGGGAGACGAACTTGAGGACCTGGCTGGGGCGGTCAATCTCCTGACGGAACGCCTGGTGCATACCAGGCAAGCCCGGGATTCTTTGGATCTGATGCTGCGCACCGTCATCGATCCGTTAGTGATTACTGATATTAATGGTCAGGTCCAAAAGACCAATCCGGCAGCGCAGGCATTTTTCGGGCTTTCGGAAAAGGAGTTTGACGGTCGGGGATTAAGCAGTTTTTTTGCCGCGGACAGCCCCTTATCGGATGATGAAGAGTTGCAGAGTTTGTTTGCCCAGGGAGATTTCAATAATTTTGAAACGGAGGTCAGAGGAGCAGCTGCGAAAAAACTGCCGGTGCTGTTCTCCGCAGCTCATGCCAACCAGGGCAAAACTGAAGGCTATGTTGTTAGTATCTTAAAGGATATGTCCGAACAGAAAAATGCCGAACAAAGGATTGCCCGGCTGGCATATTACGACACGCTGACCGGGTTGCCGAATCGGACTCTCCTGAGCAACCGGCTGGATAAAGTCCTGCATCTGGCCAAGCGGGATTTCCGTGACGGGTTCCATTTCGGATTGATGTTTCTGGACCTTGATCATTTCAAGGTGGTGAATGATACTCTCGGACATTCCTTTGGCGATCAATTGCTGCAGGCCGCCGCCCAGCGGCTTAAGGATTGTTTGCGGCGCTCAGATACGATCAGTCGTCCCCAAGATGGAAGTTCTGAAGACAATGTGCATGAACAGCTGCTGGCCCGGCTTGGCGGGGATGAGTTTGTCGTTCTGTTACCAAAGTTGCGCTGTGCCGAGGATGCGGCAATGATCGCGCGGCGGATCATCAAAGATATGAGTGAACCGTTTTTGCTTGGCCATCAAGAAGTGGTTACCCCCGCCAGCGTTGGCATTGCCATTTATCCCGGCGATGGGCAAGATGTCGATACTTTGCTGAGGCATGCTGATGTGGCTATGTACCATGCCAAGGAGAAAGGGCGGAATTCCTTCTATTTCTATTCCGATGAAATGAACAAATCGGCCCGCGATCGGCTGTTTCTGGAGAATCGTCTGCGGGCAGATATCGGTCAGCAGCAAGGCTTTCAGGTGGCTTATCAGCCGAAAGTTGATATGCAGACTGGTCAAGTCTGCGGTATGGAGGCCCTGGTCCGCTGGGAAAATGATGAGCTGGGGATGGTTTCGCCGGTGCGGTTTATTCCGATTGCCGAAGAATCCGGACTGATTGTGCCGCTAGGGCGCTGGATTCTGAAAACCGCCTGCACCCAGCTGAAAACCTGGGTAGAGCAGTCCGGTCGGCCGATGAAGATTGCTGTCAACCTCTCCGGCCGGCAACTGAAACAGCCCGATCTGGTGCCGATGGTGGCCGAGGTGCTGGAGGAAACCGGTCTGGATCCAGAGCTGCTGGAGCTGGAGCTGACCGAAAGCATGTTGATGGAGACGGTTGAAAACACCATTGACTTACTACAGCAACTCAAGCGGCTGGGAGTAACCCTGGCGATCGACGATTTCGGTACCGGCTATTCATCGCTAAGCTATTTGACCCGCTTTCCGATCGACACCCTGAAGATCGACCGTTCTTTTGTAAATGACCTCGAATCTGATCAGAATGACGCAACGATCGTCGAGGCGATTGTCGTCATGGCTCATTCCCTGGGGTTGCAAGTGGTCGCCGAAGGGGTCGAAAATGAATTTCAACAGCAGTTCCTGAAAGAGCGGGGTTGTGACCAGTTCCAGGGCTTTTTATTCAGTAAGCCGGTATATTTCGAAGAGTTTTTCCAGCGTTTTATCGAGCCGCTTGACGCCGGCCAGAGTCCTGCTCAGGGCACCGCTGACCTCCGCAGCTGAGAATGATTTAGCATGGAGAGGGTCGACCTCATTTCCCCATCGAAAGCCTGAAGGTGGATCGCTCCTTTGTGCGGGACCTTGAAGCGGACCGCGATGATACTGTCATCGTCCAGGCGATCTCCTTGCTACCTTCCGGTGAATAACGAAAAAAAGGCCGCCCGATTATGGGCAGCCTTTTTCTATTTACTTGTCCTGCTTGACACTGCTTAAGAACCGCCGTAGGAGTGCAGGCCGGAAAGGACCAGGTTGACCCCCAGGTAACAGAAGATGGTCGCGGCAAAGCCGATGATCGACAGCCAGGCGGCGCGGCGACCGACCCAACCACGGGTGAAGCGAGCGTGCAGAAATGCGGCGTAAAGGAACCAGACGATCAAGCTCCAGGTTTCCTTGGGGTCCCAACTCCAGTAGGTGCCCCAGGCGTAGTTGGCCCAGGCCGCTCCGGTAATGATCCCCAGGGTCAGTAGCGGAAAGCCGATCATGATTGCCCGGTAGTTGATGTCGTCGAGAATCCGGCAACTGGGGAAGATCCCCAGGACGCCAGTCATCTGCTCGGTCCCTTCATGTTTCTCTTCCTTGCCGACTTTGATCAGGTACATGATCGACACCCCGCAAGCCACCGCAAAGGCCGCATAGCCGAGGAAGCAGGTGATGACATGGTAGGTCAGCCAGTTGCTTTGCAGAGCCGGAACCAGCGGGTCGATTCCGGCATTGAGCCACATCTGCGCGCCGAGCATGCTGAACAGAGCAAAGGGCATAACAAAGGCACCGACCGCGCGTTGTTTGTATTTCAGGTCGAGGGCCAGGTAGATCAAGACAATCGTCCAGGCGAAGAAGACCACCGATTCATACAGATTGGTCAATGGAGCCCGGCCATCCTCACCGAGAATCTGGTAAGACTCATACCAGCGCATCCCCAAGGCTGCGGTGTGGATCAAAAAACCGACAAAGGCGACGATGGTGGCGACAAAGGCCACGGTATTGTTACGGACCGCGATGTAGGCAAAAAACAGGATCATCGCGGCAAAGTAAGCGATGGTGACGATATTAAACAGTTGTCCACTATCCATTTTCTTATCCCTCCTTCACTGGGGATTTATTTTCAATTGCCGCTTCCAGCTTCTGCTTCATCTCGTCGAAAGCGAGAGAAAAGCCGGCTTGGTTACGGTGAGCATTGGCGGCGACGATAACCTTGGTTTTGCCGCCCTCATCTTCTAAGCAGACCCAGATGCGTCGATGGGAGAAAAAGAAGGCCGCCATGGAACCGAATACCATCAGGAGGCAGCCGAGCCAGACGATTTCGACCCCGGGATCTTTAGCCACCTGCAGACCGGTGAACTGCGGCTGCTCATAGCTTAGCAGAGTAAAGCTGAACTTGCCGCCGCGGCGGACGTCAAAGTCGGGATAGTCTTTCAAGACCATAAACGGGGTGCCGCGCTTGCCGTCCGGAGTGTTGACCTGGACCCGGGCAGCCGGGCCAAAGCGGCCGCTGTCGGAGAAATCACCAATGGCGAAGGCGTAGCCGCCGGGGAGTTTGACATTCTGACCCATTTGCGCGCTCAGGTTCATCACTTTGCCGGTGGCGTTTTCGGTGACCTTCAGTTTAAAGAAGCCGGAACCGGCCGGGCCATAGCTCGACTGGTAGAAGGTGATGCCTTTGTAGGTTAGCGGGTCGTTGACTTCAATCCGCTTGCGCAGAATCTCTTGACCGTTCTCCAGCACCACCAGGTCGCTGTTGTAGTCTTTGGGCCGTCTAGAGTTGGCATAATAGCTGACATCAAAATCGTCGCAGCGGACCGTGAAGCCGAGCTTGACCGGTTGGCTGTTGGAGCGTAGCCAAACCTGATCGGTGCTGGTCCCTTCGACGATATTCACCACCGCTTTGTAGCCCCAGACGTTGCCGATGATAGCGCCGGCCATGATAACCAGAATCGACAGGTGGGTGGTATAGGCGCCGAAGCGAGAGAAGATTCCTTTTTGCGCGAATAGGTAGGTTTTGCCGTCCTGTTCGGTTTCGATCGCGGCCGAGAATTCCTTTTTCAGAAATTTCGTCAGGCGGCCATTCAGTTGTTGACGGCTCTCACTGCTGGTCATTTCCAGGCGGTTGGGGGAGTTTTTCAGGATGCCGGCACTGGGCACCAGGGTCGGCTCTTTGATGAACTTCCAGACCCGCGGGAAGTTTTTGATCGAGCAGCAGATGAGGTTGATGCTGAACAGCGCCAGCAGGCCGACAAACCACCATGAGTGGTACATATCGGTGAACTGCAGGGTCTGGAACAGCTTATAATTAGCTTCGCCGTATTCGCGAATATAGTCTGCTGCCGGAGCATTCTGCTGGATGACTGTGCCGATAATCGAGGTGAGCGCCAGCAGCAGCAGGATGATTATGGTCAGTTTCAGGGAGCAGAAAAAATCCCAGATTTTATCCGCGTGGTTTTCCTTCGCTTGGGTAGCGGTATTGGTCTCTGTCAAAGCAATATTCTCCTGAATGAACCTGTCACGTGGTGAAAGATGACAGATTTGGTAACTATAGCCAGCGTAGCTGGCCGGGGTCAACCTGTTACCTGCGGAAATCTCAATTCAGAAGGACAGTGCTTTTCAGGCTAAGTTGCTGCTGGGAGATGGTTTGGATGACCGGGGGAGTCGCAATCAGTTTGGCGATGAGCGGGGGCGCCAGATTTGGGTCGTGACCGGCCGCTCTAAACTGCGGTGTTGGTTGCTGGGGTGCGTTGGCTAAAGGCTGGGCCTGGTTCTGCGGGTCGCTGAACTGAGGGCCGCCCAAGCTGCCATGCATGGGAGTGTTCTGGTGGCAGGCCTTGTTGGGACAAGCCTCTATCGACTCTTCGGGCGCTGAAGAGACGAAATGGCAGTCATCAACCCTTATTTCCTTGGCATGCTGGTCATCGCTGCGGGTCAGGCAATCGACCGCGCATTGAATACTGCCGCTGGTCAGATAGACTCCTGCCAGGATCGCCAGTAACAGCATGTTGATGAGAGTGGAACGTTCAGTCACGGAATGCCTCAAACGGGTTGGTGATCAACTGCGCACTATAACTCGCCAGCTCATTTCTATGCAAGTGAAATGCCGCATGCGCCTGCCTGGGTCGAGCTTGTGGCGGTAAGGGCTGCTGGTTCAATGGAACAGATCCTGGAACTGTGCAGGATCATTAAGCAGATCTATTAAAGGCCGACTTTCTGCAGGTCTTCAATCAGCCCTTGTTGTTTCTCGTCCAGGCCTTTCGGAACCGCCACTTCGATAATGGCGTATAGGTCTCCGGCCGGTCTTCTGCCGGAGGCCGCTACGCCAAATCCCCGCAGACGAATTTTTTGCCCCGGTTGCAAGCCGGCCGGGACTTTAATCCGCTTGGGACTGTCCAGGGTCGGAACCTCGACGGTGGTGCCCAGGCAGATGCCGCTGAAAGGGACTTCAACCCGTACCAGCAGGTCCTTGCCTTCACGGCTGAAGATTGGGTCGCTTTCAATTTCAACCTGCAGATAGAGATCGCCCGCCGGGCCGCCGGTCGGACTGGGTCCGCCCTTGCCGCCGACCCGCAATTTGGCGCCGGCTTCGATGCCCGCCGGGATACGGACCTTTATCTGCTCAACCTTGCCGTTGCTGCGGTAATCGATCCGCCGTTCTCCCCCCTGCACCGCAAGCCGCAGCGGAATGTTGATCTGCATCGAGTAATCCTGGCCCTTGCTGGGACGGCGCTGTGCATGGCCGCCGCGAGCCTGACCGCCGCCGAATAGCTGGCTAAACAGATCTTCTCCGCCGCCGCCGAAAATATCTCCGAAATCCATGTTGCGGAAGATATCTTCCTGGCTGAAACGCTGGTGGAAGCCACTGTCACCAAATTGATCATATTGCTTGCGTTTCTCCGGATCGGAGAGTACCGCGTAGGCTTCAGTGATCTGTTTGAACTGCTCTTCGGCCGCTTTGTCATTCGGGTTCTTATCAGGATGGTATTTCTGAGCCAGTTTCCGATAAGCTTTTTTGATCGTGGCGGCATCAGCATTACGCTCGATGCCGAGCGTAGAATAGTAATCTTTGGCCATGCAAAAAACTCCTGTTGAGGTAAAACCTGAATCCGTGAGTATCCGGCGGCGAATAGCACAAGGCATTGAATTGCTTGAGCCCTACAAAAATCACCGCTGAACCTTTGGGTGCAGCTTAGATTTTTGCAGCACTCATTCAATCCAAGCACTTGCACTCTTCATCCACCGTTTACTCACTGATTCAGGTTGAACTGAAGTGACACTATAAAAATCGTTTAAGCTAGCGTCAAGTAGAAGCTGAACGGCGCGGTTTTTTTGCTGCGGCCGTGCTTGACGGGGTCGGGTATACAGGATAGTATCCTGCTTTGATTAGTGTTGATTCACGAAAAATTCAACGTCACTTCAGGAGTAATTAAATGGCCCGTGTGGTAATTATTGGTGGAGGGATCTCCGGTCTGGCAACCGCTTATGCTGTTGAGCAGCTGGCCCGCCAGGCAGAGCTGGAGGTTGAAACCCTGGTGCTAGAAAAACAACAGCGCAGCGGCGGCAAGATCTGGTCGATTCAAGAGGAGGGATATCTTTGCGAATGGGGTCCGAATGGTTTTCTTGACAACAAGCCGATGACCCTCGACCTCTGCAAGTCGCTGGAGATTAACGATCAGTTACTGCGCTCCGATGACAATGCCCGCAAACGCTTCATCTATGCCGATAGCACCCTGCATCGGTTGCCGGAGAACGGCCCGTCCTTCCTGCAGTCGAAATTGATCTCCTGGCCGGGGAAGTTCCGTCTGGCTTATGAAATGCTGGTGCCAAAACGCATCGATCCCAGCGATGAAACCTTGGCGGAGTTCGGCCGCAGGCGGCTGGGCGAAGAAGCACTGAACAAGCTGATCGCGCCGATGGTTTCGGGAATCTTTGCCGGCGACCCGGAGACGATGAGCCTGAAGAGTTGCTTTCCGAAGATCTATCAGCTGGAGCAGGAACATGGCGGTTTGATCAAGGCGATGGTCAAGTTGGCGAAAAAGAAGCATGCTGACAAAAAGGCGGGTAAAGTAGTTTCGAGTGCTGCCGGTCCCGGTGGGGTGCTGACCTCATTTAATCAGGGCATTCAACAGCTGACCGATGGCGTCGTGGCCGCACTGGATGGCCAGCTGCAGACCGGTTCCCAGGTGCTGCGGATCGATCAGAAGCAGGGCGGTTATCTGCTGACGCTGGACAATGGACAGCAGATCGAGGCAGAAATTGTCGTCAGCGCAGCTCCGGCTTACGCTGCGGCAGCCATGCTGGAAGAACTTACCCCTAAGGCTGCCGAGCTGTTGAGAGAGATTCCCTACGCAACCATGAACGTGGTCTGCTTCGGTTATCAGCGAGAGCGGATCGCTCGCGATTTGGATGGCTTCGGTTACCTGATTCCCAAGGCGGAAGGCAAGCAGATTCTCGGCACCCTTTGGGACTCGAGCATCTTCCCCAACCGGGCGCCTGAAGGGCATGTGTTGCTGCGTTCGATGATGGGTGGAGCAACCAATCCAGAGGCGATCGAGCTGTCTGAGGATGAGGTGAAACAGCGCACCATAGGCGATTTGAAAGAGATCATGGGGATCGATGCCGAGCCTGATTTTGTGCGGATTTTCCGCCATCAGCATGCGATTCCGCAGTATACTCGGGGACATGCCAAGAGGTTGCTGGGGATTGGTGATGCCCTGCAGGGGCAGCCTGACCTGCTGCTGACCGGCAATGCTTTCTTCGGGGTCGGCTTGAACGATTGCGTGAATTCATCCAACCTGACGGCCGAAAAGGTGATCGGACAACTGCGGAAGCGCAAATAACCTGCTCGAAAAAGAAAATTTCAACGACCAAGGGCAGCCCCTGAGAGGCTGCCCTTGGTCGTTGGCTTACTTCTCTGGCTCGGTCTCAAACAGCCGCTGGTAGTCCTGCTCGATCAATTCCAGGTGATTAAGGGTCGATTCGATATTCTTCTCAATGGTGATCCGGGCTGCCGGACTATGAATCCGCGCCAGCATCCGCTTGAGGTTGTCGGCAACGGCGGCTTCCATTTTAATTGCCAGCTGCAGGGCATGCTGTTCGCTCAGCCGCGCCATCAGCTGCTGATCAATACTGTTGAGAGCCGCAGACTGCTTCGGTAGTTGCTTGATCAGATCCGCGAATTCCGGCAGGTCATCCCCCGGGTATACTTCGTAGAAGGTTCGGGCATGCTCAAGTTCTTCCTGGGCCAGTAGATTAAAATGGTAGCTGGCTGCCTCATCCTGCATGTAGCGGCTGGCCTGCTGGTAATATTGCATGGCTTCCAGTTCGCTCTGCAGCATCTTGCGCAGGGCTTGCCGCAACTCTCGTTCGTCCATCTACTGTGCTCCGTTAAATTATTGGGCAGCAACGCCTGAGTTCTCGGCTGTGTTTGCGGCATCCTGCTCGGCCAATTCTGCCTGGTGGATGGCCTCTGCCAGCTCATCTGCGGAAATTTTCAGCGGGGAAAGGCTGAGAAAGCGTAATCCGCCTGCCTTTGGGTCTTCTATCAGCGAAACCGGTCCGCTGCATTCCTGTTGGATCTTTTCCGTGGTTTCACCAAGGCTGATGATAACACCTTCCATGATTCTGCCTGAAGCGTTGATTTTCGGGTTGGCGGTGGGATGCTCCTGAAGTTGAAAACTGCTTAGTTCTGTAGCAATTTCTTCCCGTTCCAGGTCCAGATTAACCTGCCGCTGAGTCAGGATGCCAATGCGCAGCTCGTAAGCTTCACGCAGCGCCGGCCGCAGGCTTTCCAGTGGTTTTTGGGTGAGGCTGGCCAGCGTGTCGCTGAGCTTTTTTACTTGCGCAACGGTATTTTTCAGTCGGGTGCGCAAGAATTGCAGACGATCGGTCTCGGGGAAATAGATCCCTGAGGTCAGCCGGGTCCTTGCTCCTGAAACCGCTCCCAGGATTTTGGCTTGAATCCCCTCCAGGGCGAGAGTTTCGCCGCTGGAGATGCTGCCCTGTTTGACGCTGACCGCCCCGGTGGATTTGACGGTCGAGTTGCGGATTTCATAACCCACCAGCACATTGCCCCAGCACTCGATATTGGCCTGGTTGAGATACTGGGCCTGCAGGGTGCCATGACAGCGGACCATCCCTCTGCCCAGTCCGGCAATGTTGCCAACACTGATCGGGCCGTCCGATTCGATCTGGCAAGCGCCGATACTGCCACTGACGTGGATCCCTTTGCTCGCCCGGATGTTGAAATCGTCCAGCACATCGCCTCTGATCTCGACAAACCCGTTGAAGTCGATATGGCCGACGCTCAAATCAACATCGCCGCTGACGACAAATTCTTCGGCGATATAGACCCGATTATTATCCAGCACTGCCCGGCCGGCCTTTTCTGCCAGCAACCTTCCACCCTTGGTGTCGATCCTCACGCCCTCGCCAGCGACCAGGCTGACCGTTTTACCCTCCCGGGCGGGAATAGGTAAGCCGGTGATGGTTTTGCCTGGTGTGCCTTGCTGCGGAGGGTGGATGCTGCCGATTTGCTGGCCGACCTCAATATTTGAAAAGCTCTGGATGGATTTGAAGTCGACCCGGCCAGCGTCATCTTCTTGTAGCTCAGTTTCTGCGGCGGCGGTTTTAACCCCCAACTCAAACCAGCCGTCCGCTCCGGCAACCGGTGCTTCGCCCCTGGCGAGCAAGACATCTTGCGGCTGTTTTCCCCGTGCTGCCTCGGCACAGAAAATCGCCAGTTGCTCTAGGTCGACAGCTTCAGAAATATTATGTCTTTTCAAAAGGTTGATCAGGTCCGCCGGGGAGATACTCTGATTCAGATCGTGAACTTTGATACTGGCACGGCACTCCAGCTGGCTATGGATCGATTCAATTTTCAGGTCGTAGCCATCCGATCCGACCTCAGCGATCAGCTTTCTCCCTACATCTGTTGCTTGCTCGGCCGCTGCCATTTGCTTCCCGGGGGCTAGGTCTATACATTATCGTCGACTAACAATACCATGGGTATCGATTAGTTACTGGAATTACTTTAACTTTTTTTTCTTGGCGCTGACAAGAGGCGTCGCTTGACCCCGGCTCAGGGGATGGTTATGCTCCAGCCAGAATCACAGAGGAGGAGAGCATGTCAGAAACAATCGAACAGTTTCGGAAGGATCTTGCCGAAGTTCACTGGAAAGATCTGCGCATCCATCTGCAGCGCGATGCGATCATCCTGGTGGCCGCCGATCTGAATGTTATTAAGGTGGCCACTGCGGTTGCCGCCGATGATAAGACGCAGGTGGCTGACTGGTTAAATCAAGGGCAGCTGAACAAGCCTACCGCCGAGCAAATAGAGGCTTGGGAGTCGCAGCTGGAAAAACCTTTTCGGGTATTGATTGTGCAGCCCTTCATTCTTGCCCAGGCGGTTGAGCATGCCTGAGCAGTTTGTTCGCTCACTTAGCAGCTATCGTGCTGCAGGGGTGTTCAATCCTTGGGGTGAGAGTGACTTGACGCATGATCTGAACCGGCAGGGAGCGCAGGTGCGCCGGCGGCAGCTGTTGCAATACCTTCAGGAACGGATCGGGCGGGCTTCGATGTTACTGCTGGCCGAAGCGATCGGCTACCAGGGGGGGCATTTCAGCGGGATTCCGATGACTTCGGAACGCCTGTTGTTGGGTGGTCTGCAGCATAAGGGACTCACCGCAGAAATGGTTTTTAACGGTCTGCAACCGCAGCGGACCAGTGATCCGCAGTTACGGCCCCAGGGCTTTACCGAGCCGACTGCCACGATCGTCTGGGGTTGGCTGGCCGAACAGCAGATCGATCCACGCTCGGTGGTTTTATGGAATGCCTTCCCCTGGCACCCCTATCAGCCCGCCAAAGGGATGCTCAGTAACCGGACGCCGAAGGATGCCGAGCTGGCTGCCGGGCACAAGGTTTTGCATCAGCTGCTTGACCTTGGTCGATTTCAACAGATTGTGGCGATCGGCGAAAAATCGGCCGTTCAGCTGCAGCAACTGGGGGTCGCCGCCACCAAGGTGCGCCATCCGGCCAACGGCGGGGCCGGAAAATTCCGCTCCCAGATGACCGCATTGATCAGAGGAAACTGAATGAGTTATTGGCAGGAGTTTTTGACTGTGATCATTGTCCACCTGCTGGCGGTGGCCAGTCCGGGGCCCGATTTCGCCATGGTGATGCGCCAGAGCCTGGTGGCTGGTCGGCGTGCGGCGCTCTGGACCAGTATCGGCATCGGTGCCGGGATTCTGGTCCATGTCACCTACACCCTGCTTGGTTTGGGGCTGATCCTTGCTCAATCGATCCAGGTGTTCAATCTGGTCAAACTGGCTGGCGCCGGCTATTTACTCTACATCGGCTGGCAGTCGCTGCGGGCGACTCCAGGCCTGCCGAGCGAGCCGGCGGGACCCTCCCGGCAGGTCGAATACCCGATCGCGCAAGCTCTGCGAATCGGTTTTTTGACCAATGCGCTCAATCCAAAGGCGACGCTGTTTTTTTTATCTTTGTTTTCGGTGATCATCCGGCCTGATACTCCGCAACTGGTTCAACTTGGCTACGGTCTCTACATGTCTCTGGCAACCGGCCTGTGGTTTTGTGGTCTGAGCCTGGTCCTCACCCAGCGGCATGTTCGGCAGGGGTTTGTTCGCTTTGGGCATTGGGCGGAGCGGGTGATGGGAGTGGTCCTGATCGGCCTGGGAGTCAAACTGGCACTCAGCGAACGCTAGCCTTAGCCGTTTCCAAATCAGAAACCTTGCCGCAGTCATCCGAAGCTTCCGGAGGGCTACTCGCTGGTTTCAGGGATTTCTTTGATTGGCGCCTTGCCGGTTTTCAAGATGGTTTCAATCTCTGTCGCCGGCAACGGCTTGCTGAACAAAAAGCCCTGCATCTCGTGGCACTGCTCTTTTTTCAAAAATTCCCGCTGTCCTTCGGTTTCGACCCCTTCAGCAATGACCGAAAGGTCCAGGCTTTTGCCCATGGCGATAATCGCCGAGGCAATCGCTGCGTCGGTGTTGTTAAGCTCTACTTCTGTGACAAAGGATTTATCGATTTTCAGGGTGTTGACGGAAAAGCGCTTCAGGTGGGCTAGCGATGAGTAACCGGTGCCGAAGTCGTCGATGGAGATGTGGATTCCCATCTCTTTGAGCTGGTTAAGCACTTTTACTGCGAATTCTGGGTTTTGCATGATCACCGTTTCGGTGATTTCCAACTCCAGATATTTGCCCTCTAGACCGGTCTCATCAAGGATCGCTTTGACCCGGTCGGTAAAATCTTGCCGTTCCAGCTGGAATCCGGAGAGATTTACCGCCATCCTCACCGGCGGCAGGCCCTGCTGCTGCCACTGCAGATTCTGCAGGCAGGCTTCACGGAGCACCCATTCCCCGAGCGGAACGATCAGGCCCGACTCTTCGGCCAGGGAGATAAAATCGTTTGGTGGGATCAGCCCCAGCTGTGGATGCTCCCAGCGCAATAGAGCTTCCAAGGCCGTCACCTGGCTGCTTTGCAAGCAGACCTTAGGCTGATAGAGGATGTAGAATTCCTCTCTATCCAGGGCTTTCCGTAGGCTGTTTTCCAACACCATGCGCCGTTCGGAGTTATGATCCATCTCCGCAGAGTAGAAGTGGCAGGTGTTGCGGCCGAGGGCTTTAGACTGGTACATGGCAATGTCGGCTTTTTTAAGCAACTCTTCTTCGTCATCACCATCTTTGGGGAATATTGCGACACCGATACTGGTAGTGATAAATAATTCTTTTTCATCCAGTTTCATTGGTTGCGCCAGCCGCTGCAATATCTTTACCGCGATCTTCTCGATATTTTCGGTCGAATTCGGATTCACCAGTAAAATCGCAAATTCATCGCCGCCGAAGCGGGCGACCGTGTCGACTTCGCGGACACAGCTGACCAGGCGGTTGGCGGTTTCCTGCAACATCTGGTCACCGGTGTCGTGACCGAGAGTATCGTTGATCATTTTGAAGCGATCCAGGTCCAGAAACATGACCGCCAATTGGTTTTTCTGGCGTTTGGCGAGAGCTTTCACCTGAACCAGTCGGTCGACAAAGGTCAAACGGTTCGGCAGGTCAGTGAGCATGTCGTGGTGGGCCATATAGTGCAGTTGATCCTGAGCTTCTTTGCGGGCGGTAATGTCGCGGCAGATCCCCCAGATCGATTCGGGTTTGTCTTGCTTGAAGGTGCAGGTGAATGATCCTTCGACAGTTATGATAATGCCATTTTTCGCGACCAGACTCCCTTCCATGGTGGCGATCTGTTCGCCGCGCAAAGCCTTTCGGAACTCAACCTGACAGCGGCTGCGATTTTCGCCGGCAATCAGCTCGGGCAGGCTGAGATCTGTGAGTTCCGGCAATGTGTAGCCGAGGGTTTTGATCCAGGCGGGATTGACGTAAGTGAGTTTTCCATCGGGGGTGCAACGGAATATCAGGTCGTGGGCTGAGTCAAGAAAGGCCAGTTTCTGCGCCTCACTCTCAGCCAGGGCAAGCCTTTCCCGGCGGATGATGCCCATCAATGCCGTCCCGGCAATGGCTACGGTGGTATTGAGCAGGCAGACCCATAACCAGTTTAGCAGCAGATAGACCAACTCAAGGTGTAATCCCGGATCGACAAAGGGCATCGGCACTGCTGGAATAATCTCCAGATAGCCGAGCCAGAGCAATCCACCGTAGAGGGTTCCACCGAGGATGCCCATACTCCAGGCATCGCGCTGACGCGGTAACAAGATGGACGCTTCCAGGGTGACGAGTAAATATAGCGACCAGAGCCAGCTGGCGGCGCTGCCGCTGCCGTAAACCAGGATGGTGACAAACAGCAGATCGAGGAGCACCTGAAAGTGGTCGACGTATCTCAGCCGGTGAATTGATTGGTAATAAAAATGGTAGATGCTGTTATAGCTGAAAACCGCCGCAAAGCTGATGAAGATGACCAACAGTTGGGTCGGGGAAATCGTCAGACCCAGTTGACTGAATGCGTAGAATGCCGCTGCGCAGGCGGTGTACAGTGCAGTGAACAGCAACAATAACCAGCGTGCTTTGGCAACCATGGTCGTCCGACCGCGAACCTTGGAAAAACTGATCTCCTCCAGGTTGAAAAAGTTTCTGCTGGCCGACTTGATCGGCAGTTTGTTCATCGCAGGTGCTTGTTCTGGCATCATTTTCTCTGGCCGCTGTTGGTTATGAAGGTTGTTAGTGTTATTTAATAACATACTTATCGGCAAGATGTTAGAAAAAATTCAGAAAACTATCATGAAAAGCTAAAGGGCTTGTCTGTCAACCTCTTGCCGTCTTTACGCTCGCAGGGTATTCTTGCCAGAGTGTCCGGTTGATCATTAATTGTGATAATTCAAGGAGGTCATATGTCCAGAATCTCTCGGCTGTTGTTATTTCTCTTATTTTTTTCAGGGCTTGTCGGTTGCAGTGGGGCCTATTACAGCGCCATGGAAAAGGTCGGCGTGCATAAGCGGGATATTCTGGCCGATCGGGTTGAGACGGCCCGTGACAGCCAGCAGGAAACCAAGGAGGAGTTCGCTTCTGCCCTGGAGCGCTTCACTGCCCTGGTGAATTTTGATGGTGGAGATCTGGAAGAGAAATATCAGGAGCTGAATGCAGTCTTTGAAGACTGTGAAGCGCAGGCTGAAGAAGTGACAGAGAGGATTGACGCGGTGGAAAATGTCGCTGAGGCACTGTTTGAGGAATGGGAAGAGGAACTTGAGCAATACACCAGTGCCAGTTTGCGCCGTTCGAGTGAAAACCAGCTGAAACGGACGCGTAGCCATTATCAGAAACTTGAAGTGGCGATGAAACGTGCCGAATCGAAAATCGATCCGGTGTTAAATATTCTGCGCGATCATGTGCTGTTTCTCAAGCACAATTTGAATGCCCGGGCGATCGCGGCGCTGCAGTCAGAACTGGTGACCATTGAGGCCGATGTCGCGCGTTTGATCAGGGAGATGGAAGAGTCGATTAAGCAGGCTGATGCTTTTATCAGTACCTTAAAGGAATGATAGCGACCTGCCTGAGCTGAAATTTATCGTTTTTTAAATTTAAACCAGAATCGGCCGGACAACTGTCCGGCCGATTCTGGTTTTTTCTTCTAGTTCTCTGACAGCAGGCCTTCATAGGGCCAGCCCTGTTGACCTTTCTCCAGAATGAACAGGCGTTCCGCCTGAACCCCCTGAGCCAACAGATAGTCATAAGTTCGTTTGGCGCCGCCTTTGCCACGCGGGCAGACGATCACCACCGGTTCGGTTCCGGTCAGTAATTTTGGCAGCAGTGGTTCCAGTTTCTGCAGGTCGGCAGCCGATTTCACCGGATAGGCGTAGCTTGCCAGGGCGCCTTCCAGGTGATGTTGCGCGAACTCTTCCGCAATCTGGATGTCGACCAGCGAGATGGGAGCCTTGGTTTCCAAGGCCTGTTTGACCTGCTTTGCTGACAGGTACTGATAGGAGCCGCTCCAGGCAGTGGTAGCCAGCAACAGCATGAGGCCGGTGGTAAAAAGACTGAAACCTTTTCGCATGATTTAACTCCTTGAATAAACTGATTGACCAGAAAAAAATCTGCTCAGGCTGGAATGATGATCTGGCGACACCTTAAATCTGTTTGCATCAGCTGGCAAATGGATTATTTTTATAAATACGATGCTTATTATCGTATTTACCGATAGGGATACTTATGACGCTCCGCCAACTTGAACTATTTATTGCTGTGGCAGAAGCCGGCAGCTTTTCGCGTGGGGCAGAAAAAATTCACCTGACCCAATCGACCGTCAGCCAACATATTTCCGCGTTAGAAGCGGAAGCCGGCGCGCGCCTGCTTGATCGTGACCGGAACGGTACCTGTTTGACCGCTGCCGGAAAATTATTTCTGCAGCATGCACGACGGATTCTGGGCGAGCGAGATCTGCTGGTTCAAGCGCTCTCCGCCTACCAGGGCCTGGAGGAGGTCAGCCTGCAGATCGGCGCCAGTAATATTCCCGCCAATCACCTGATCCCGGCGATTCTTCCGCAGCTGGCGCAACGCTATCCGGGAATTGCTTTGACGGTGCAAAGTGGCGATAGTCAGGAGATTTTAGAGTTGTTAAGGGGGGCTGAAATCGAGCTGGCGGTGGTCGGTAGCCGCAAAGAGGATCGGCAGCTTGTTTATACCCCGTTGGGCAAAGACCTGCTGGTGTTGGTCGTCGGTCCACAGCACCTCTGGTGGCAACGGGACTGGATTTCGCTTGATGAGTTGAGTTCGGCGCTGTTTGTGATGCGTGAAGCCGGTTCCGGCAGTGGCCAGGCATTGGAAAAAGAGTTGCAGCGGGTCGGGATCGATCTAGACAACTTGACCATCGCTGCGCGACTCGGCAGCAATGAAGCGGTCTGGCGGACCGTCGCTTCCGGTTTTGGCTGTGCCTTTGTCTCCGCAAGGTCGGTTCGGCGGGAGCTGGAGGCGGGAGACTTATTTCAGGTGCAGGTCAGGGGAATGAGCGTTGAACGGCAGTTCTGGCTGGCAACTTTGCGCGGCCGGACCACCTCGCCAGCCGCTGCGGCCTTTGCTGAATTGCTGCTGCGCTGTTGTGCCGAGGTTGCCGATTAAGTTGCCAGGCGGAGCTTAGCACGGTTTTTTCAGCAATTGCTCGATCTCACCGGCAATCCGTGCCACATCGGCTGGTGAGACTGCCGAATACCAGAGGTTTTGCGGATAGATCAGGATGTTGGGGCCTTCGCCGCAAAGCCCCAGGCATTTACTCTGTGACACGCGCACCTCTGCGGCAGAGAACTTTTCTGCCAGACGTTCTTTCAGCTGCAAGCGGATTTCCGGACTGCTGCCATCGGCGCAGGATTTACGCTCTCCCTGGCGATCGTTGACACAGACGAAAACATGGCATTTGTACGGTGCTGGTTGACTCATAACGGTTTGCTCCAGAAATTATTTCTGTTTACGGCGGAACAGGTCGGTTTTCAAGCTTGAGACCCGGTCAAGGAACAGGTAGCCATCCAGATGGTCCAGTTCATGTTGGATGGCGATGGCCTCGAAGCCCTCGCTGCGGATCACCTGCAGCTCCCCGGCTTCATTTAAAAACTGCACGATGATCCGTTCGGCACGGGTCACATTGCCGGTGTAATCGGGCACTGACATGCAGCCTTCGCGAACCACCTGTGTCCCTTCGGTTTCAATGATTTCCGGATTGACCATCTGCAGCAGGCCATGGTTCTGCTGTTTCTTGCCGAGCTTGCTGTGCGAAACATCAACCACCACAGCCCGGCGGATAGCGCCAATCTGCGGGGCAGCCACACCAACTGAATGCCCAGCCGCGACCATGGTATCGACCAGGTCCTGCAGCAGGGCTCTGGCCGAATCATCAAACTGATCAATTGTCTTGCAGACTTCTTTGAGCCGCTCATCGGGGTAAAGCAGAACCTCTTTGACGGCCATTTACAACTCCATCGCCAGCAGCGAGCGAACCGAAATATCGACCTTTAGCTGCAGCTTCAGCTCGCTCATCCACTCCTCAACGGTTTCGATCTCGGTTCCTTCGGGGAGCACCGCTTCAATCATCATCACATAAACCGGCCGGGTTTCTTCGCCGATCAGTTTGGTGTTCAGATCGGTAATGTTGATTTTTCGGTCGCCCAGCTCCTTGGCCACCCGGTAAACGATGCCCGGTTGGTCTGCGCCATAGACTGAGATCATACACAGCTCTCCAGCCAGGTCAGGGCGCTTTTCTCCGTCCGGCTTGAGAGTTCGGATGAAAACCGACAGGTTCGCTTCTTCCAGTGGCGCAAAGGCAGCGCCAAAATCCTCTTTACTGTTAATCTCAGGGTTGGAAATGATCAGGATCATGGAGAATTGCCCCCCAAGGATCGAACAGCTGGAATCCGCAATGTTACAGCCGAGTTTATAGAGGATTTCCGCCACCTGGGATACGATACCAGGACGGTCACGGCCGATGATGGTCAAAGCAAAATGCTGCATATAATGTCTCCTTTGGATATCCGTCTACAGATGATGGGCTGCAGAGCGATGTGCAACTGTAGCCGCTCCCGGGTCATTCTTGTCGCTTCCTGGGTTCTTGTCAAGACGGGTCCGGCTGAATGGAGACCTTTTGCGCTTTTGCGGAGCTGTGGTTTAATTAAGGGACCTCTTTTCAGCAAGGAAGATCGATGAAGCTGATTCCTCTGCTCCTGGCGTTGCTGCTGTCACTGCAAACGGTGGCGGCATATGCGGTGGACATCCGCTCGGTTTACCCGGACGTTGCATTTGTCGGGACTCCGGTGACGATTATTGGTGGTCCATTCAGTCCCGAGGTATTGGTCGACCTGGCTGGTCAGCAGTTGCAACCCCGTTCGATCGGCAGCCGCCAATTGATCTTCATCACTCCCCGTCTGCCGGCTGGTGAGCACGCGCTGTTTCTGCGCGACGGAGACCAAACTTCCCCAACCACCTTCAGCCTGCGGATCGAACTGCCACCGCCGGTGATCGATTCTATCTCGCCGGAAACCCTGAATACTTGTTCGACCGCTGAGCAGCGTCAGGTGTTACTGCGCGGAGCCAACATTCAGACAGGGTCACAACTGTTGCTGGAGGGTGCCGTGATTCCTTTCAGCGGCGCGGAAGGCGATGCCATCAGCTTTTCTCCACCAGTCTTACCGGCGGGAAGTTATGGGTTGCAACTGATCAATCCGGATGGCAAGAAATCACTGCCCCATACCCTTTGGTTCAGTAATGTTCCCGAAATCGAGGAGGTTTCCCAAGGAGAGAACTTCGTGAACTCCTATCAGGTGATCATCCGAGGGACGAATTTCTTCCACAACTCCATCTTGCTGGTCGACGAATATCCGGCTGGCTTTGCCGATTTGCCGCCCCGGCAACGCTTTATTCCTGCTCAGGGTGGGCAGGCATTTCAGGGTGATCAGACACGTGTTCCGCAGTCCGAGAATGTCAGCTACTACGACTGTAACACCCTGGTTTACACCCGCTTCCCCCCGTCCGGGCAAACGATGCGGATTCTGTTGCGGGTTGGCAATCCCGATGGCAAACAGACCCCCTCCTATGAAGTGTTCCTGCCTTGACCTTAGCTTTTTACTGGAGAGCTCTTAAATCTGACAGCGCTTAATAGACTGTAGGGATCGCGTCCCGTTTGAATGGATTGGTCCGTACCGTCAGCGAGTAGAGGAAGGGATAGTCCTGCTGCAGGTGCTTGGCGTATTGTAGCCAGTGACCAACCAGCTGCTGGTAGCCGCGGTTAAGATCGCCGACCAGGTGCAGTTGATCGGTTTCCAGCAGGTTTTCCAG